>JANMVS010000060.1:0-24767 GCA_031392885.1 Verrucomicrobiota bacterium | reverse complement strand
GATCCCCAAGAGGGCGCTGAAGCCGAGAAGCGCCAGGCGCGCCTTGCCGTGCAAAATAGCATCGCCGAAGACGACAAATCCGACGCTCATGGGCATGACCACCGCCCAGGAAACCCACAGGTAGGTGAAAAAGCGAACGCGCGCGAGTCCGAGCAGATAGTTTTGCACGAAGAACGGCGGCCCCGGCGTGATGCGCACAATCAGGGTCAACTCGCTATGGTCGGCCTCATCGAGCTCCGGCACCTTATACTTGGTGCGGGCAATCAACTGCTCCAGCCAGGGGCGGATGCCGACCGCCGCCAGCCAGTAGGTCAGGGTCATGTTGATCGCCAGGGCCACCCCGCAACTGGCGAGCACCAGTGGCAAACCCAGCTGGCCGGCAAACGCGGTGCCCGCGGTCAGCGTGAACGCGAGCATTGGACAGCCCAGCGCCGGGAGTATCGCCATCGCAGTGAAAAATGCCAACGGACCGGCGGCACGCAACACCCCCAGGCCTTCGTCGATGGCCAACCGAACGCTGTAGTCGTGGATCCTCAACCACCACAGCCCCCCAGCCGAGACGGCCAAAAAGACCAGGACCAGGGCGACAAGTTTCAAGGGCGACGGGCGGGTTTCCACGGCCCCACCATGCCGAGGCCGCTTCGCCGCCGTCAAGGGCGGAGGCGCCGGCCCGCCGGCGTGTGCTCAGGGCTGAGGGGCCACCCGGTGATAAGCGGCCAGGCTGAACGGACTGTTTTCATCGCCGGAGAAAAGCCACATCCGCTTTTCCACGCGGCCTTCCCGCCCGGAAAAATGCTGCGCCGGCACGACCAGCCAGCCGGAAGAATCCTGCACGGCCAACTCCGCCGTGGCCGGCAGTTGCGATAAGCGCCGCAACTCGATCCGGCGGGCATCGCCGGTCCGCAAGAATGCCGCCAACGGTTGGTTGACGGGCAGAGCGACCTGCAGGGTTTCATCGAATGGATCCAGCGTCTGCCCCCACTGGCGCACCTGGCTGAATACCGCGTAGCCCAACCCGCGCCCCGGTGACATCACAGCCGGCCAGCCGGCCTGATAGGTATGCACCGTGCCGTTCCAGCAGGTCACGGCGGTGCCGATGGCCACCACTCCCCAACCGGCTACACGGGCCAGCCGCGGCAGCGACTCCAGCCCCCACCCCGCCACCACCGCCATCCACGGCGCCACGAGGGCCCAGAAACGAAAGCTGTAGGGATGCCATTGCAGGAGCGCATAGAGGCAGAGCACGAACAACCCGACGCCCCCACCCCAGACCAGCACGAGGGAAGCGTCCTTCTCCCGACGGCGGATCAATGCGCTGGCCAGGCCGGCGGCCAGCAGGATCACGCTGAGCAATCCGCACGAAACGACGTCGGCATCGGGCGCGGGCAGCCGCAGCACTTTTTCGACGTTGGTGCGCCGGTCCAGTTCATCAAAGGAAAACCTGTCACCGGTCGGCAGCCGGGCGGCCAGCATCTCCGCCACCTGTCGCGATGCCGCCCCCCACCCCGGTGGCTGGGCGTTGGGTTCGAAGAGTTGCGCGGCGGTCGTGAGCAGATTCAGGTAGAGTTTCCGCCTGTGTTCGGCCAGGGACAGCGGACCGCCGTGCTGTTGCAGCACCGCCTCCGTCGGACCAAGCAGACTGCCATAGGTCTGCTGGTTGCGGATCAGCCCCGGCGCGACCAGCAGCAGCGCCGCCAGCAGGCCGGCGAGCGCAGTCGCACGCCACGCGGACGCGGGCGCCGGATGCCGCCACCCGCACCACAGCACCCACCACAACGCGCCCGGGGCCAGATAAAGCAACGTGCCTTTGGCGCCGAGGGCCAGAGCCACGCCGGCGCCGCCCAGTCGCGAACCTTCGCCCCGCCGGAGGGCCGCCAACCAGAGATGGAACGCGGCCGCAAACACCCCGGCCGTGAACAAATCCGTGTAGGCCGCGGTGAACTGCGGGACGACATTCGCCATGCCCAGCAGCAAAGCCGCCGCCCCGAGCGCGGCGGTCCGACCCAAACCCGTGAGACGCGCCAGACCCGCCGTCGCGCCGAGCAACAAGCCACCGCCCAGCGTCTGCGCGAGCGCCGCCCATTGAAAACCGGTGCGGTGCGCCCCCATCAGCCAGGCCATCACGAGATCCGGCGCCACCGGCATGTAGTTCAATCGTGGATCGTCCGTCGCGAAATGCGCGATGCGCCCGTCCTGCAACCAGAGGCCGATCCGCGAGAACCGGTAGGACAAGGCGTCGTAGACCACCGGGTTGCCGAGCGCCGCGAGTCCAACAAAGGCCAGGCAGAGCACGAGCAGCCCGGCGCCAATCCATGCCGGCGCGCCACCCACCCGGAATTGCCCCCCCACTGCGCGCCCGAGATCCAACCAGGCAGTGCGGTCTGCCGCCAGATCGTGTCGACGAGCCCACCCGAGGGCCATCAGGAGAAAGGCATGTGACCAGAAAAATCCCGACCCACCGAGGGCCCCGCTCCAACTCAAGACCTCTCCCGACGCCACCACAATCAGCAGCAAGGTGAGACCCCAGCCGAGCAGTTTTTCCCACATTCCCACCTGACGGCCCAGGCACCGGAGCAATAGCCAGGCGGCCGTTGCCGTCATCAGGGCATCCAGGAAAAATTGGCAAATGAAGGAGATATCGCTCACAAGGGACGGCCAGAGATTGGCGTCATGTCAGTCGGCCGGGCACAGCGTCGCAAGGATTTCCTTGGCCGCGCCATTTTTCATGCCCTCTGACGCGACTCGCTGATCGCGGGGCGAAGCGGCTCATCGCATCGTTTCGTCGCACTGGATTACGGAGGGGAAACGGTCTCACCCTGGTGGCGGCTGGCTGATTTCGCCGCGGAGGCGTCCCCCACCCGGCAGATCCATCGGGTGAGCGTTTGATTGTCCGAGAAAACGTTCGGCGCCGTAACCTTCTCAATCCTGGCCAGAAAGGGGAACGGGGTGTCTCTGTCCTCGATCACAAGATCACCGCTGGCCAGTTGGCCTTGGGCGGCCAGGCTTAAGAACACGGTTGGGGTCACCAAGATCGCCGCCAATTGCTTGTCCTCCAAGACGGGCAGCAAAATCGATTCATCATTGACGACATAATAGATATGACTGTTTGGCGATTGAGCCCGGAGGCGGCGCAATCGATCCCGCACCTTTCCCAGCAGAGGGGCGGTGACAGTTTCAAACTGGTCGCGATCAACGAGCGAGGCGAGAATGGCCGCCGGCCCCCGATTGAAGGAAAGCAAGGGGGCGGCGATCACGCTGGCGCCAACAACCCCAAGATAGCTCCAGCGCAGAGCCCGACTCCCGCGCATCTCCCGCGCCCAAAGTGCGGCGACCAAGGCAACGGTGCCGAGTGCATACCAGCTGATCAGGTAACGATTGGTCCAGCTGTTGTAGGCCACCGTCAGGCTGACCAACCAGAACCCCAGGAGCGCCGCGGCGGCCAGCTGCCACCAGAGCGCTCGCGGTCGCCAGTAAAAACCGGCGCAGAACATGATCGCGACCGCCAGCGTGCCGATCGGGCCATAACCGCTTAATTCTTCCAAGCCAGATTGCGTGAAAAACAGGTGGTGATCGCCGAATCGAGGATCAATCCCGGCATCGGTCACACCCATCCAGTCGAGGACTTTTCTCGCGGCGTTGGCCAAGGCCCACGGCGCAACCTGGCCATCACCAAAGTGGGTCGGGCCCACATAAACGCCAGCTGCTCCATGGCGGACCAAATTGGCCAGGCCGCCGCGGATCCCGTCGTGATTACTCAAGCGGTGGATGAGCTGGGGCGGGCCGAGGGGATGCCCGTAGATCCGCGCCGACTCGACATAAGTCTCCACACTGCCGAACAAAAGAAACGCCCCCAGCAAGCCACCCCCGACCAGCAGGACCAACCTTCGCTGCCCGCGGAGTTCCCCCAGGGTCCAGAGGGCGAGGATCAGCCCATAAAGCAGGCCGGATGATTTCACGCCGGTCATGAAACCGATGGCCAGGACCATCCAGACAAGGTGAACCCCACCTTCTTCCCGGCGCCACCGCCAGCGGGCATAAACCCAGACGGCACCGCAAAAGAGAATGGGAATGTCGTTTTTCGTGCTCGAGCCCTGATAAACCAGGCAAGGCAAAGCCAGCAGGCTCAGGACCGCCACCCAGGCCGCATCAACCCCGCAACGGGCCCGGAACATCGTGTAAACCACCTGGCAAATCCCGATGAGACAGAAAAAACTCGGCAGCGCATAGCCCCAGCCCAAGCGCAGGAAGGGCAGATGGACGACATCGTAGGACCAGGGAAAGATAATATGAAAAACACTCGTGAAGTAATCGTTGTTGAACAGTCCGTCCCGGGCCGCGAGTTCGACCCGGGCGAGATTATACATCTGGGAATCAATCGTCGTGACGGGCGCGACCAGTGCGTAAACGCCCCAGTAGATCAAGGCACCCCAAGTAAGGGTCCGGGCGACTCGGCCGAGAGCGCTGGGCGAAGCTGCGTCCATGGTCAGCTCAAAATCAAAACCAGTCGAGCCACCAAAGAAACCAGCATCAGGCCGCCGAGAATCGTGTAGGGCAGATTCTGGGCCCGGCTCGCCGCTTGAAGGAGTCGGCTCAGGTGACTGGAAATATAGTTAATGGGGAACTGATGATGGAGCGGGAGTGATTGGGCAATCCTCTAGGATGTGTTTGCAAAATCCCAACACACCCCGGCGCTGCGCGCCACCCCGCTCGAGAACGGACCCGAACATCCGGTGACGTCGTCTTGATTCCCCTCTTGGAGAGGGGTGCCCGACCGGGCGGGGTGTGTTGGGCAGCGTATGGTTTCCACCGGTGAATAGGTGCGATGACAATTTGCAAACACGCCCTTAGCTAATATTGAGGATAGAAGTGACAGTATCATGGGTAGGGCGTTTAGCGCTTTGCACTGGTTGACATTCTCCGGATGAGCCGTTCGGACGTGCGGCTCGTCGGGGACGACTCGCCCTACCGATTTCGTCCATGTTCTAGCCGATCGGCTCCGGTTCCGCCCACGACCATGAAAATCAGGCTTCCGTTGGGCGGGTCCCGCCCTAGCGTCTGCTCCCGACTCCGCATGAAATTATCCATTGTCATACCCTGCTATAACGAGCGCCAAACCATCCGCACGATTGTCGACGCGGTGCGCGCGGCCCCCGTGACGGACAAGGAGATCATCATCGTGGACGACTGCTCCAGTGACGGCACGCGGGACATCCTGCGCACGGAGATTGAATCGCTGGTGGCGCGGGTGATCTATCACGACGCCAATCAGGGCAAGGGCGCGGCGCTGCGCACCGGTTTCGCAGCCGCGACGGGCGACACCGTCATCGTGCAGGACGCCGACCTGGAGTACGACCCGCAGGAGTTCCCGCGCCTGCTCAAGCCCATCCTCGACGGCAAGGCCGACGTGGTCTTTGGCTCGCGCTTCATGGGCGCCGAAGCGCATCGCGTCGTCTATTTCTGGCACATGGTCGGCAACCGCTTTCTTACCCTGCTCTCGAACATGTTCACCGGAATCAATCTCACGGACATGGAGACCTGCTACAAGGTGTTCCGTCGCGAGGTCCTGCAAAAAATCAAGATTGAGGAAAACCGCTTCGGCTTTGAACCGGAAATCACCGCCAAAGTCGCCGCGCTGCCGGGCTGTCGCATCTACGAGGTCGGCATCTCCTACTACGGCCGCACCTACGCCGAGGGGAAGAAGATCGGCTGGCGCGACGGCTTCCGCGCGATCTACGCCATCACCAAATACAACCTGCTGCGCTGAACCCCGAGGTGCGCCACCATGCTTCTTTCCGTTGCCGGTGATCTGTTGCTTTTCAGTGTCACCGGTCTCGGGTGGGGGATGTTTTTTGCGACCTGGATTCGCGGCTTCAGTCCGCTGGACCGGTTGAGTCTGGGTCTGGCCGGGGCGGTGGTCGGCTGCTACCTGGCCAGCTTCGCCTGCTACTGGCTGCACCTGCCGCCGGCCGCGCTCTGGTTGTTCGTCTTCACCGGCTGCGCCGCCGTGCTGCGGCGGCGCGGGGCGATCGGGGAACTGGGCCGTGACGGGACCCTACAGGGCGCCCTCCGGCACTGGGCCACGCTGGTGGGATGGTGCCTGGGCTGGCAGGCGCTGGTCATCAGTTATTCCGGCGGGGGCTGGTCGGGCGACTGGCAGGAGCACTACGATCGGGCTCATTTTTTCCTCCAACACTGGCCGACCGACCATCTTTTCAACGGCTTATATCCCCTGCCCGCGCGTCCGCCCCTGGCCAATCTGGTCGTGGGCGGCTTTCTCGGCCTCGTCGGCGGTGCTTTTTTCCACTTTCAGGTCTTCAGCACCCTGCTCGCCACCCTGGTATACTTTCCCCTGGCCGGTCTGGTGCAAAAACTCCGCCCCGGCGCGCACCCCCAGGCGCTCCTGCTGGGTCTCCTGATGCTCAGCCCGCTGTTGGTCCAGAACGCGACCTTCCCCTGGACCAAGCTTCCCGCCGCATTTTTCATCGTGCTGGCCGTCGGTTTGCTGACGCGCCCCCCGCTGACGGAAACCGCGCGAGCCCTGACTTTCGTGCTGGTCGCGCTGGCGGCGGCGCTGCTGACGCACTACTCCGCCGCCCCTTGGATTCTCGCCGGCGGGGTGGCGTGGGTGGCGGTGAATCGTGCGCTGTGGTCCAGCTCCGCGCATCGCCGCGGCCTGCTGCTGGGCGCAGCGGCCGGAACGATGCTTTTCATGACCTGGCTCGGCTGGTCCCTGGCCACCTATGGGGCCAGCTTCACCTTTACCGCCAACTCCAGCACCGGACTCGCCGCCGTCACGACGTTGGCCGAGCGCGCCAGCCACACCCTCGGCAATCTCTACCGCACGCTGGTCCCGGCTTGGTTATGGGAAGGCATGCCCCCGCTGCTACAGCAGAGCAGTTGGCTGGCCCGGCTGCGCGATCAGTGGTTCTGCCTGTATCAGCTGAACCTGCCGTTCGCCTTCGGGTTTGGCGGGTTCGCCGCGCTGGTCCGGCTGCTGCTGGCGCGCGCGCGCAGCCGCGACCCTGAGTTCCGCTTCTGGCGGCTGGCCGGGCCCCTGGTGATCGTGATCACCGCCGCCGTCGCCCCGCCCGATGCCCTCGGGCTGACGCACATCATCCTGCAGCCTCTGGTGCTGCTCGGCCTTGCGTGGCTGGCAGCCAGCGCGCACACCCTCCCCGCTTTCTGGACGCGACTGTGGGTCGCCGGACTGGCGGTTGATTTCATCTTTGGTCTCGTGCTGCAATTCGGGGTGCAGTCCCTCTGGCTGGACCGCTGGCTGAATCCGGGGCACCGAGAGATCGACCATATCATCCAGCTCAGCCAGCCGGCAGCCGCCAATTATTACGGCAAGCTCCGGATCGGCGCGGTGCATCTCGCGGCCGGAGTGCCGCCGGCCGTGGCGCTGCTGCTGCTCGGGGCGAGCGCGGTGTGGGCCCTCGCTGCGCTGCGCTCCTCCGCCCCCGCGCGCCAGCCATGAAACCCGCCGCCCCCACCCGCGACATTCATTGGCTGCACTGGGGCATCGCCGGAGCGGGACTCCTTCATGTGGTCGGCGCCACCTGCCATGTTTTTTTCGGCGGCCTGAATGCCGACGAGGGTTTCTATGCCGTGGCGGCCCGCGCGGTGATGCAGGGTGAATTGCCCTACCGTGATTTCGGCTACACCCAGATGCCACTGCTGCCCTATCTCAACGGCGCCCTCATGCGTCTGATCGGCTTCGGTCTGTTTGAGCAGCGTGCCGTGAACGGGCTGTGGGGCGCGCTTGCCCTGGGGCTCGCGGGCCTCTGGCTCGGGCGCCGGACCCGTCCCGGGATCGGGTTACTGCTGGTCGTATTGTTTTCGGCTTCCCCCGCGTGGATGTATTTCATCCACCTCGGCAAGACCTACGCCTGCACCGGATTTCTCGCCATGGCCTCCGCCTGGGTTTTTCTGGAACGACCGGCGGGGTGGTCCCGCACCGCGCTGCTCGGGGTGCTGGGCGTTATCGGCTTGGGTTGCCGCCTGCCAGCGGCGCCGTATTTCGCCGTGCTTTGGCTGGCAGCGTTGCTCGAGGGTCCGAAGCCGATCGCCGCGCGCGTGCTGGCAGGCGGGGCGACGCTCGCCCTCACCGGTGCGGTGTCCTTGCTGCCGTTTTATCTGGCCGCGCCGGCGGCGAGTGTTTTCTGGACACTGCAATTTCATCACCTGTCCGTGCCGCACAAGGACTGGCAACTGGCCTGGCAATCCATCGCCACCCTCGCCCCCGTCGTGTGGATCGCTGTACTCTGCGCCCTGCCGGTCGCGTTGCGCAGGCGGGATGCCATCACTCATCGCGAAATCGGGGTGGCCACCGCGGCACTCGTTGCGCTGGCCGCCAATCTGCTGCCCCCAGGCGTGTACGAGGAGTATGGGGTGCCGTTTCTGCTCCCCCTGGCGATTGTGGCCGGCAGTGTCCTCCATCGGGCCCTGGCCGCCGGCAAGTCCCCGCTGCGCCTGGCGCCGATCGGGCTGATCGTCCTGGCGGCCTTGGCGGCCAATCCCTGGCTCAATCTGCGCTACCTGAAAAATCCGCCGCGCAACCTGCCCTCGTGGTGGTTGCCGCCCGGAGTTCCCGCCTACAACCCGGACCTGCCGGCGCACCTCTGGCAAGCGAAGCGCCTCACCGCGGAATTCGTGATGCCCGGCCAGCCGCTGATCGGACCCAATATTATCCTCGCCGTCGAAGCCGACCGACCGGTGCCGCGCAAACTGCGCATGGGGCCTTTCACCACCACCGCCGAATTCACCCCCGCCCTAGCCGACCAACTCAATCTCGAAACCTTTCCGGAGCTCGAGGCCCGCTATCTCGACCCCCGGGTGCCGCTGCTGGCGTTCTTTGAAAACGCCTACCTGAACTATAGCTGGTCGATGCCCTCGTTTCGCAATCCGCCGGAAAGGAACCGCGGGCGCTGGCTGGAGATTTTTCGGGAAGACTTTGTGATTGTCCAGCAGGACGCCGACTTTCTGCTGCTGGCCCGCCGTTCCGCCCTGCCCGCTTTAGCCACCCGCTGAGGCCGGCGCCGGCCATTCGATCTCAGGCTCCGGGACCGCTCCCGCCTCGAGCGGGACAAAGCGCACAATCACCTCCGAGACGGCTTCGTCCCCCAAGTCGAGCGTCAGTTCGGTGCGGCCCGCCGCTGCCAAAAGGCCGGCCTGTCGACCCGACGGCGTCAGGCACTCGTAACGCCACCCCGCCGACCCGGGATTGTGCAACCCCAGTCGAACCATGGCGCCCGGCCACGTCTTGACCAGCAATGAATGGCTCACCCCGGTTGCTCCTCTGGTGCGCTGCCAGCGGTAAAATATCGGCGCGGGAGCTGCCCCGGGCGGGAGCAACCGGTAGGCGGCCAGGCTGAACACGCCCGCCTCGTCCCCACCGTCGAGCCACACCCGCGCCTGCACGGCGCCCTCGTTCCCGAGGAAACGGGTGGCAGGCACGATCACCCAGCCCCCGCCGGACGCCCGGGAAAAATCCGCTGCGGTTTGGTAGCGCGCGGCCGGCAACGGCGCCAGCACCACCGGACGCGGCCGGTCGCCCCGATAAAAGGCCGCCAGCGGCCGAATTTCCGTCAGCGCCACAGTCAGCCCGCCCCGCGCGGCCGGCAGTGCCTCCGCCCAGTCCCGCCAGCCGCGGTATACATGATACGGACGGGTTCGCTCGGGCTCCGCCACCGCCAGCCAGCCGGTCTGCGCCGTTTGTGTATTTTGGATCCAAAGGACGCTCCCGATCGTCCACGCCGCGATGCCCCACAGGAAAACGCGCACCCCGCGCCGCTGCCGCTCGATGCCCCACGCCGCCACCACAGCCAGCCAGGGCGCCATCAGCACTAAATAACGAAAGCCAAACGGGTGCCATTGTTGCATGCCATGGAAGAATAGAAAAAAAGTGCCCAACCCGACGGCCCAGACGATCACCAGTTGCGCCGACTCCTCCCGACGCCACCGGAGCAACGCCACCACGATCCCCGCGCCAAACAAGGTCAGCGGGATCAGACCAAAGGAAGTCACATCCGCATCCGGCGTAGCCCGCATCATGATTTGTTGCAGGGTCGTCCGCCGAAGCATGTGCTCCCAGACGAGTCGGTCGGCATCGGGCTCGGCCGCGGCCAGCCGTCGGCCAGCCGCGCCCGCCACGAGTTGCAGGCCCCAAGGCTGGGAATTTGGGTCGAATGACTGCACGAAAGCGGAACGCAGATTCAACTCCAGCTTCCCGACAAATGCGCCCGCATGGTGCTGCACCACGTGCGCCGCGGGGCCGAACAATCCGCCGTACTCGCGCCAGTTGCGCCAGTGCACGGGGGCCGCATAAAGCCCGGCGCCCAGCGCGGCGGCCAGCAATGTGCGGTTCCAAGCCCGCCACGGCAACGGGTGCCTCCACGCCAGCCAGCCCACCCAGAGCAACGCCCCCGGCCCGAGATACAACACCGTGCCCTTGCACCCCAGCGCCAATCCCGCGCCCAGCCCGCCCAAAATTGAACCCTCGCCGCGATGGAGCGCGGCCAGCCAGAGATAAAACGCCGACGCCAGCACGCCCGTTGTGAACAGGTCGGTGTGCAGCGAGGTGAACTGCGGCGCGACATTGGCCAGACCCCATAACAAGGCGGCGGCGCCCAAGGCGGCGGCCCGACTTAGACCCGTGCAGCGCGCCAGTCCGGCGGTGGCGCCGAGGGTCAGTCCGCCCCCGAAGGTCTGGGCCAGTGCCGCCCAGTGATAACCCGAGGCATGCGCCCCGAGCAGCCAAGCCATGACGAGATCCGGCGCCACCGGCATGTAGTTCAGCCGCGCATCGTCAGCCGCGATCGGGGAAATGCCTCCGTCCTGCAGCCAAATCCCGATCCGGGCGAGGCGGTAGGTGAGCGCGTCATAGAGCACCGGCTGTCCCGGCGCAGCCAGCAGGAGCAGGCCGATAAAAAAAAGGAACAGCCCCGCCCCAAGCCAGGCCGCGGCATCGCGCCGCTGAAATTGTGCGAGCAGCGCCGCCCCGAGCGCCCCCAACACGCGCGTATCGTCCGTCAGGGATTTGCCCCGCCACCCGGCCAAAGCCAGCAGGATCGCGGCATGCGCGAGGAGAAATCCCGTCGCACCCAGTCCACCGCCCCAGCTCAGCAGCTCGCCGGAAGCGGCCACGATCAGCAACAGCGAGAGCCCCCAGCCCATCAGCTGCTCCAGCCCCGCACCCCGCGGGGCGAGCGTCCGCCCCAGCAGCCAGGCGGCGGCGGCGGTCAAGCCCGCGTCCAAGCCAAATCGGCCGAGAAAAAATATTTCGCTCACGCAGCAGTAATGGTTTCGCTGCATGTCACCGATCCGGCGCGGGGTCGCAAGGTTAACCGCCCGGCGGGACGCCATCATTCCACCCTGAAAATGCTTTCCTACCCGCCGGGGATGACTCGTTTGACGGACGCAGATCATGTCGCGTTTGTTCGTCATTTCCTCCGGCAATGCGGCCGCACCATCCGACAGGATTGCCAAACCGGCGGCGGCTCTCGTCTTTCTTGTCTGCCTGGGCATTGCCGCGGTCTTCGGTGGCATGGCGATCGACCGCTGGCTGACGGCGCGCCGCACCCTGCCGGTCTTGGCTTTCGCGCTCCTTATGCTCTGCTGTGACTCTGCGCTCCGCGCCCTCCTGCTGCCGAGTAATGTTTACCATATTCCATCCAACTCCTGGCTGGCCGTAAGCCGGGGCGTCTATGAATACCAACGGCACCCGTTCCATCGCCAGCTGGCGGAATATGCGGCCGGCCGGCGCATTTTGGTGCCTGGCCCCACCGGACCACTCAATCATGGCGGCGCGAGCACCGTGCCCATCTGGAGTCCCGAAGTCTCCTAGCTGTGGGATGAATCCATCACCCCGGCGGAAGCCGCCCGGCGGCTGATCCAGGGCAACATCCACTTTGTGCTGCTGACCAATGGCGAGGTGAATCGAAAATACCTGGCAAAAATGGCCTACTTCCGGCGCAACGCGGCCAACGGACTGCAGCCGGTCTGGAGTGACGGCGACATGATATTGTTTCAGGTGATCGCACCCGGCCCGCCCACCGCCACGCCGCCCTAACCATAAATTTGTTTCGCGCTGTACCCCACTGGATATAAACAAGTCCCCATGCGCAGCTTTGGCACTCAACCCGCGGTGAGCTTGGTCATTCCCGTTTTCAACGAGGATGCGGTGCTGCCGGAACTTTTCCAGCGGTTGACCGCCCTGTTTGATGGTCAACCCGGGGTCAGCTGGGCTGCCGTGCTCGTGGATGACGGCAGTCGCGACCGCTCGGCGGAGCTGGTTCGCGCGCAGGCCGGGGCCGATCCCCGTTTCCGGCTGCTGGAGCTGACCCGCAATTTTGGATTTCAGGCGGCGCTGGCCGCCGGTCTGGCCCACGCGCCGGGTGACGCCATCGTGACGCTGGACGCCGACCTGCAGGATCCACCGGAGGTCATTCCCGAGTTGGTGGCCTGTTGGCGCAACGGGGCGGACGTGGTCCGGGCCGTGCGTCGTTCGCGGCAGGAAACGGGGGCGCGCCGTTTCGGCATGGATCTTTTTCACCGCCTGTTCGGGCGGGTGACCGATTTTCCCATTGAGGCCAACACCGGCACCTTCGGTTTGATGGACCGGGAGGCGGTCAATGCGCTCAACCGCCTGCCGGAGCGGAATCGATTTTTTCCGGGCCTGCGTTCCTGGGTCGGATTCACCACCGGCGAGGTCGTGTATGACCGGCAGGAGCGGGCCGCCGGCGAGCCCCAGCAGACCCTGGGCAAGTTGATCCGCTATGCGCTGGATGGCGTGTTCAGTTTTTCCTACCTGCCGCTGCGCCTGCTGACCTACACCGGGATCTTCATCGCCCTGCTGGGTTTCGCCGCCGCCGTCTTTTACGCCGTGCGGCGGATTTTCAACATCGAGACCGCTCCGACCGGCTACACGACGCTCGTCACGATCGTGCTCTTTCTCGGCGGCGTGCAGCTCATCGGCATTGGGGTGCTCGGCGAATACCTCGGGCGCATCTATGATGAGGTGAAGCACCGGCCGCTTTTCCTGATCCGCCGGAACCCGGCGGATGAGCCGCCGGGCCCGAAAGCGTGATGCCTCGTCTGCGCTTGCCGGCGTTGGTCAGCTTGGCCGCCCTCCTGGGCCTGACCGGTTGGTGGCTGATCAACACCACGTTCATGCCCTACGACGACGAGGGCTACGTGCTGCTCGGCTACGCCAACTTTTCCGCCCAAGGCGGACTCTACGACCAGATCTTCACCCAGTATGGCCCGGCGCCCTTCCTGTATTACGATTTCCTGCACCGGATTTCCGGCTGGCCCATCGCGCACGAGCTGGGTCGCATCGTAACTCTGTTCCACTGGGTCGCCTCGGCTTTGTTGACGGGCCTGATCGCCTGGCGCCTGTCCGGTCGCTATTGGACCGCGTGGTTCACGGCGGCGGCCAGTTTTGGCTACCTGTGGCAGATGACCTCGGAGCCGGGGCATCCGGGAAGTTTCATCGCGTTCGTCACCGCCTTGGGTGTGGCCGGCGCAGTCGAAGCCCTGCTGCGTCAGCGACCCGATGTGGCGGCGGCGCTCCTAGGTCTGGCCGGAGCAACGCTGATCCTGACAAAAATAAACGTCGGCCTGTTGTGGTGTGTTTCGGCGGGCGCTTTTTTATTGCTCATGACAGGCGGCGCGGTGTCCCGCCGACGGGGTGCGGGGCTGGCGCTGCTGGGTCTGGGCCTCATGCCCTTTGTCCTCATGCGGCCCCTCCTCGGCGAAACCTGGGTGCTCACGCTGGCGGTGATGTTCGCGGGCGCGAGCGCGGCCCTCATCGGCTTGCTGGCCGGCGCTGGTCCGCCGTTGTTCCGGGGGCGCGACTGGACCCCTGGAGTCGTGGCCTTCACCGTGGCGGGTTTGGCGGGAGTGGCGGCGACGCTCGCCCACGGGACCAGTCTGGCGGGCCTGATCGACGGCGTGTTGCTCCAGCCGCTGCGGCATCCGGTGAATTTCCAGATTGGTTTCTCCTGGTCGCCCGCGCTGGCCTGGCCCCTGCTCGCTGCCGCCCTGACGCTGGCCGGTCTCTGGCGCTGGCGGCCGGCCCTCCGGCCCCTGCTCGCGGATGTCGTCGCGGTGCTGCGGCTGTCTGCGTTCGGCGTTTTCCTCTATCATCTGGAAGCCTGGCTCACCATCCTGGGCGTGGGGCGACTCATCGGGCTCGCCCTGCCTCTCGCGCCCCTGTTTCTGCTGCCCCTGCAATCCACAGCGGACAGCGCGCCCCGTTACCCGGCGCTGGGCCTCCTCGCGTTCATGGCAATGGGGCAATTGCTGCACGCCTATCCGGTCGCCGGCAGCCAGATGGGCTGGGGCACATTCCTGTTTGTTCCACTTTATGCCGTCGGGCTCTCCGACGCGGTGGAGCATCTCACCCGACGGCTACGCTGGACCCGCGGAGCGGCCGTGGTGGCGACGATCGCAGTCACCGCCGCCGGGGTGCAACTCTACTGGCTGCTGGACAGCGGTTGGAACCGTTGGCGGACTTCGCTGCCGCTCGATCTGCCGGCGGCGGAGGCCATCCGACCGCCCGAGAACATCCGATATGCGCTGCGCATTCTCACGACCAACGCCCAACTCCATGCCGACCTGCTCTACTCGCGACCGGGCATGTTCAGTTTCAATCTCTGGAGCGGGGTGTCCACACCCACACTGCGCAATGCCACCCACTGGTTCTGGCTGCTCAATACCACCGAGCAACAGGGCATCATTGACCACCTCAAGACCACCCCCCGCTCGGCCATCATCACCTATCCGGGACTCGACACTTTTCTCATCGATAAACTGCAGATGCGTATCGCCGGACCCCTGGTCGACCATATCCATTCGCACTACCGGCCGCTGTTCTCGCTTTCGGGTTACGAATTCCTCGTGCCGCTGGACAGCCCGGCGCAACCGTTTTTAATCGCGGAAAATTTCTCTCGCCGAACTGAAACGACGGAGGGGGAGGCCAGTCTGATCAAGGTCAACGTCGCGGCGCGGGCGGTGATCGACCGGGTGGTGGTGCGCCACGTCGGTGATATCACGCACAATCTACGGGAGCTGAACGCAGACAACTGCCGGGTGGTCGCCGAGCCAATCAACTCCCGCGGCCAGGCCACCGGCGCGGCCCGGCCCATGGCGTGGCCCCTGCCGTTGGAGGGGCTCTACCGACTGAGTTTTTTCCACCGCGCCGCCGATTTTCCCGCCCGACCGGGCTACCAGCTGGTTTTCCTCGCGGCCGATGGCCGGGTTCTGCTCGAGGCCGGCTACAACGATCCCGTTAGCGTTTCCGCGCCACCAGCAGGAGGCTGACGCCGAACGGAAAAGGCAGACGCCAGTAGGCCGGCCGCACGAAGAGCCACCGCAGGAGGGCGTTCAGCCAGGTCGCCGGCAACTGGTCCTCCTGGCGCGTCTTGCCGGGAGGAAGCGGCAACAGCTTTCGCCACTTGCGCACCAGCCAGACCGCGGGATAGACGGCGACATTCGTGTAATTAACGTGCAGCAGCTCCCACTGCTCCGCCGGAAATAGCGCCTTGAGCTGCGGCCGGGAGTAGCGACGAAAATGATGCAACGCCGCATCCCAGTCGCTCCAGAGCGCCATGCCCGCAGGGACGGTCACCAACGCCACCCCACGCGGTTTCAACAACCGCAGAAAGCCGGTTACCACGGCGCGATCATCGGGCGTGTGTTCCAGCACATCGAGCGCCGTGACGTAATCGATCGAACTGTCGGGCAGCGGCACCTGGTCACCCGCGAGGCTGAGGATCTGCTCGGGACGGAAGCGCGTCCGGAGCAGGCGCAATGACTCTTCGTGATCGTCGAGGACCAGCACGCGGCAGTGCGCCTCCATTTCCCGGGCAAACCGGCCCGTGCCCGCACCGCAATCCAACAACTGGTCCGTCGCCTGCGGCGGTCCCACCCGGAGCAGCCAGCCGCGGGCAAAGTCCCGCTTGCCGGCATAATACCAGTGGGTGGCTTCCATTTGCTCCATGTTGGCGTATTCCTCGGAGTTCATGTGAGACGCGGAGATTGTGCGGCGCGGGATAATCTGTCCATACTGGTCTGACTCAGCCGCGTGAATCCTCGCCTCCCCCTCCACTCCATCGGACTTGTGACCCTCGCGCTCCTCCTTGCGTGCGGTCATGCCGCGCTGGCGATCTACGCGGACCGGGATAAATCCACCACCTCGGATGAGATCGCCCACGTCACGGGCGGCTTCACGTTCAATCACTGGCAGGATTACCGGCTCCACCCCGAAAATGGCCTCCTGCCCCAACGCTGGCAGGCGCTCCCGCTGAGCCTCGGACAGACTCCGGCCTTCCCGGCGCTCGAATCGTCAGAATGGCGGGAATCCAGCCTCTGGTGGCTCGGTCACAATTTTTTCTACGAACTGGGCAACGACCACGAACGCATGCTGGGGCGAGCCCGCGCGATGAATTCGCTCTTCGGGGCGGCGACCATCCTGCTGGTCTTTTGCTGGGCTTGGCGGCTGTGGGGGGCGGCCGGCGCGGTCATCTCGGCAACGCTGGGCGTATTCTGCCCGACGATGCTCGCCCACAGCGGGCTCGCCACCTCCGATATGGCCGCCGCCTTCTTCCTGCTCGCGAGCACCGGGGCCTATTGGCGACACCTCCACGATGACCGGCGCCGGTGGTGGCTGCTCAGCGCCGCGACCTTCGGCCTCGCCTGCGTGGCAAAATTCACCACTGTGCTGCTCCTGCCCATCTTCGGCCTGCTTCTGCTGCTCCGCACCTGCAACCCGCGGCCGCTCGTGCTCGCCGGCCGCACCCTGGCCAGCCCACCGGCGCGGTTTTTCGGACTGACGCTGTCACTGCTGACCCACGGCATGGCGGCCATCCTCAGCATCTGGGCGTTCTGCGGCTTTCGCTACAGCGCATTCAATCCGCAGTTGCCCGCAGGCGCTTTCTCGTTGCCTTGGGCGTTTGTGCTCAGCTTCGGGGGGATCAAGGCCGAGATCATCGAACTCTGCCGGACCGTGCACCTGCTGCCGGAGGGCTGGTTGTACGGCCTGGCTTTCGTCCTCAAACATGCCGAGGCTCGCGGCGCCTTTCTTGACGGCGATTACAGCATTTTTGGCTGGGTCAGTTTTTTCCCCAAGACGTTTTTCTACAAAACCCCGCCGTCGCTGTTGGCCGCCATCGCGGGCGCGGCCGTGCTCGTGGGCTTGCGCTGGCCGATGGCGGCGGTCGGACGCGCCCGGGTGTGGCTCTACCGGACCGCTCCCCTGCTGGTCCTCTTCACCGTCTACTGGGTCTTCTCGCTCACCAGCCACCTGAACATCGGCCACCGTCATATCCTGCCCACCTATCCGGTGCTTTATATTTTTTGCGGCCTCCTCGGCTGGTCCGCCCTCCGCGCGACCCGGCGCGCCCGAGCCGGCGGATTGGCCGCCATCGTGGCGATTGCCGGGCTGCTGGGCTGGCATCTGAAAATAGCGACGGGAATTTTTCCCCACTACCTGGCCTACTTTAGCCCGATAGCCGGCGGGCCGACCGAAGGCTACCGGCACCTGGTCGACAGTTCCTTGGACTGGGGCCAGGACCTGGCCGGCTTGGCAAAGTGGCTCGAGACCGGGCGGCGGCCCGGGGAAACCATCCACCTGGCCTATTTTGGCACCAGTGAACCCGATTACTACCGCATCAAAGCCACGCGGCTGCCTTCGCTCAACGGCATACCCAAAGTGCCGGCTTGGTATGCACCCAGCGGCGGGCTTTACTGTGTCAGCGCGACCATGCTGCAACATGTGTACAGCCCCTACCGCGGTCCGTGGACCTCCGAGCGGGAGAAATCTTATCAGGAAGGCCGCGCGAAAGAGCCGCTCTTCCGGGAATACTTGAATAATCCCGCCGTGCGCGCCGAGTTGCAGCAGCTTGGCCAGGCGGAGGCGTTTGAAAAAACCTGGATCAATTACGATGCGCTGCGCTTTGCGCGCTTGTGCCATTACCTGCGGGCCCGGCCGCCGGTGGCCATGATCGGGTACTCGATTTTGATCTACCGGCTCAGTGATGACGAGGTGGCGGCCGTCCTGTACCGACGCTCCAGCGACCTGCTGGGAGCCATCGAGAAAATACGCGCGGAAAACTAAGCCGCCGCCCGCTCGTGCCACCACTCCCGAAGCGTCGTCATAGCCGCCTCCAACAGCCAGCCGGAGAGCAACATCATCAGCAGCCAGATGAAGGGCTGGGTGGCCATACGCCAGGGGACATCCAAGGCGGTCAATTGCGCCGGGGTCAGAGCCAACAGGCGGTTGACGACGACGCAGAGACCGCCGTCAAGCCACAGACAAAGCATGGACAAGCCGCAGCCGACTCGCAGGGTCCAGACTTCCCGGCTGGTTCCCGTGCCCTCGTTCATCCGGCGCCAAAGCCAGAGCGACATCCAAAAAAGAAATATCCAGCGGTAGGCGAAACTAACGCCGGCGGTGAAGCAGGCCAGCAGCACAATGGCTCCCGCCGCGGCCAGCAGACGCTCTCGCTTCTCTCCGCGGATCGCCAGACCGGTGGTAAAGCGCCCCCGCGCGAGTCCCACCGCCGCCAGCGTCAGCAGGAGCAGGCTCAGTTTCATGGCGGCAGGATCGGACCAGCCCAGATCGCGGCCGAGCAGCGGGGCGCCCATCGTATAGATGCCGGATTCGATCCGGAAACGCCCTCGGGAAATTTGCGGCCAGACTGCCGCCAGAGTTACTGCCACCGCCACAATCGCCCCGGTCAGCAGGAGGGGCAGGCGACGCAGGGGCCGGGCCCAGAGAAAGGCCAGTGCGGCCGGCGCCGGATAATATTTCAGGCCGGTGGCAAGCACCAGCGCACCTATGGCCAGGAGTTGTCGCAACCAGCCCGCGCCGGTCGCCGCCACACCGCAAAGCATCAGCAGCACAAAGATCACCAGGTCGTTGTTGGCCCGGTTGAGCACCAGCAGAAACGGCGGCGAGAGCAGCAACGCGGCCATCCAGCCCGCCTCGCGGAAATTCCGGGGTTTAACCGCCAGCCAGCATGACAGTGCAAATGATCCCGTCCAAACGCTGCCCAGCAGAAAGTTATCCGCGCGCCCGAGGCCCAGCCAGCGCAGCGCCAGCCACCAATCCGAGTAGGCATGGCTGCGCCAAAGAAAATCGAGCGGGTTGGTCGCATAGGGATCCGCCCCCGCCCGCACCGCGTCGACGGCCGCCAGAATGGCATAGGAATCGAGATAGATCATGCCGTAGCTCGTGATGCCCACAGTCACCAACGCCTGCGGCCAGAGCACCCCCGCCATCCAGCCGGTCAAGGTGATCACCGCGAGCAGCACGAGCGGTTGAAGTCCTAAAAAGGAAGCCCGGGAAGTGGTGCTCATCGACAGATCTGTCTCCGTCGGCCTGCCCCGGGCCGCACCATTTCCCGTTCGTTTTCCCGCCGGGCGTCTGACTCCCCTGCGGCTAAGACCTGGTTCCGCTTGCCCCTCCCTGTGTTCATTCGCGGGGAGACTTTAGCCGCCAGAAACCGAACCAGGTCATTTTCAGCAGCAACCAGCCGTGGGAAAAGCGCGAGATATTCGTCTCCCCGTAGGTGCGGTCCTTGTAACGGACCGGCACATCGCGAATGCGAAGATCAAGCAGCGCCGAACCGAACAGCAGGTTAAAGTCTCCGAAGGGATCAAAATCGCCGAGTTCAACGATCCGCAGCCGCAATCGCTCATAATCCGAACGCAGCAGCATTTTCGTGCCACAGAGGCTGTCCTTCACCGCCTGGCCCAGCACAAAGCTCAGAGCCAGGGCGAAGAATTTATTGCCGAGCAAATTCAGGAAGCGCATGGCGCGCGCTTCCATCGGATAGACCAGCCGGCTGCCATTGATGAACTCCGCGCTGCCGTTGACCAGGGCCTCGTAGAATTTGGCCAGATCCTCGGGGGGGGCAGTGAGATCGGCGTCTTGGATGACCAGCACTTCACCGTGCGCGGCAGCAAATCCCGTGCGCACGGCGTCCCACTTGCCTTTGCCCGGCTGCTGCATGATCCGCACGAGGTGGGGGCCGGGGTAGGCCGCGGCTTCCCGCTGGATAACCGCCCAGGTGTCATCCTGACTGTGGCCCTCGACAAATATGACCTCGGTGCGGCGGCCCAGCACCGGGATGCGCTCGAGGGCGGCGCGGATATTACCGGATTCGTTGCGCGCCGGAACGATCACCGAGCAACTGAGCGGGCCCTCGACCGGACAAGGCCGACGGGGACGGGCCGTGACGCGCAGGGTGATGCCCAGATGGCGGAGAAACGGCAGGCGGACCAGCAAGCGGTTGAACAAGGCGCTGATCCACGGCCAGGCGAACGGGAACAGCTGGATCCGATCAAAGCTGACCACTTCCCAGCCGGAGAGTTCGAGCAGATTGAACAGATCCTGGTGCGAGAGCCAATTGCTGGGCGGCTGCGGCATGACCGCGCCCAGCTTCTCCGCCAGGCGCAGAGGCAGGAGCCAGAGGGTGTTCAGCGTGGTGATATGCAGACGGGTGCGAACGTGGGCCGCCGATTGCAAATTCTGGAGCGTGGCTTGGATGTCGGTCAGATAACCCGTGAGGTAATCGAGCACGATATGATCAAACTTTTGCTCGATCGCGGTGACTTGAACATCGAGCTCACGGAACTGGAGGGTCGGCTTGGCCCCGTGTCTGGCCCGGGCTTTGGCGAGCATGGCCGGACTGAAATCAACGCCCAGACCGGACGCCGGTTCGAGCCCGGCGAGCAGTTCCCCGGAGCCGCAGCCACATTCCAGCACGCGGCTGCCGGCGGGAATATGGTGGCGGTATTGCCGGAGTAATTGCGCATGAAAATCCCGCTGGGCCGCCCGCGGGCCGGCGTCGTGACCGGCCACCCAGTCGAAATGTTCGCGCAGGCTTTTCATGGCGTCGCGGGTGCCGTACGGGCGGCGGCGGGTGGCAGGCTTACGCTCAACAGGCGGCTGATCCGGGTAATCTTGGTGCCAAAGCGGCGCTCGGCAAGAAATTCGACCTCGAAGCCCTTGGGCAAGCGGTCATCGGAGACCATCTGATAATCGCCCTCGGCGGTGGTGGGTCGGAACGATTGCATGACGAGAATTTCCCGGAAATTGGCTTCCTGCAACTGGTGCTGCAGGCGGTCGGCCACGAGCCCGGCCCGGCCCATCAAGATTGAGGGCGTCTTCAACAGCAACCAGGGCAGCGTGGATTTGTTGGTGATAATCAGTCTTTCGCCGGGCGGCCGGGCGGAGACGAATCTTTTCTCCCATTCGATCTCATTCGCCCCGGTGTAGGAGTAGAGGGGCTGGGCGAAGCGGCTGGTCGCCAGCACGACCGCCAGCAAAGCCAGGGCTCCGAGGATCGTGGGCAGGGCCGGCCACCGGGAACGGAGTGTGGCGCCGGCGGTCACCAGCGCGAAAACAAAGAGCAGGTGCAGGGGCAGGCTGAAGCGGGCGGCCATCGGATCGTTGAAACTCGACCAGTAGTAAAACATGATCAACCCCGTATTGGCCAGCGCCCCCAACCCGATGATGAACAGGGCCAGCCGGTCCGCCGCAATCGCCCGGGGGGCCGGCCTGGTGCGCAACAGGTGCCACAACAGCCAGCCGAGCGCCAGAATACCCAGCACCGACAGGGCAAGGGAATTGGCATACTGCTGGGTGGTGCTGAACAGGAAATCCGCCGCGCTCTCCAGATTTTTCCCCAAATAGTCCGCGCTGAAACGCGTCTCCTGATTGTCCTTCAGCTCCCACATCCAGCGCGTGTTGTTGAGCACTTTGTTTTGCAGTGCAAACGGCACAAAAAGCAAGGGGGCCAGCACGGCCGTCCACGAGATGACCACCCCCCCCTGCCTCCCCCACCCAAGCAAAATGATGACCGCCGCCGGCAGCACATAGAGGGCGGATTCATATCTGGATTGGGCCAGCAACACCGTGCCGAGGACGAAAGCGGAGAGCCGCGTATGATCGGGCTGACGCAGATAGGCCCCGCCCAGTCCGGCAACCGCGAGGATCATGCCGAAATTAAGCAGCTCCATGCCCGAGCCGGTCGCGTTCTGCCCCAGCAGGGGCAACGACCCAAGCAACAGCACCGTGAGAAATGCGCCCCACCGTCCGGCGATCCGCCGGCCGAGATAATAGGCCAATCCCAGGACGGTGGGGAACAGGGCGGCATTCAGCCAGTAGGCATTGGCCGTGCGATAACCGGTGAAGTCATGAACCAACGATACCAAAAACGGATAAAAATTGGGCCGCTTATCGAGGTAGTTGTCGAAGGATAGAAAGGTCCCAAGCAGACGATAGCCCCGCACCATCGTCGCGGTGTCGCGAAAATAGTGCATGTTGAAGGCCGTGGACTGCAGCACGAACTCATCATACAGCACCTTGCTGCGGAACGGCTCGGCGTTGACCGCCATCAGAGTGAAAAGAGCGATCACCAGCCCAGCCCCGAGCCACTCGCGCCGGTCGGGAACCTGGCCCGGGATGCGCCGCACCCACAGCTGCCAGAGCGACGCCACCCAAAGAACAAAGGTCAGCAGGATCACATAGTAGCCAAACCGCTCCACCAGCAAGCCCGCGGCTTCCACCCCCAGTCCGATAAAGCCGAAGTAAACCGCCGCCACCGCCGCCAGCCCGAACAACGCCAGGCGTAAGGGCGCGCGCCAGTGAAAGACGGGGTCGGGCGAGGAGACAGGCGGCGGCACGACGGGGACGGAAAACTTCAAGGCAGGCGCTTGATAAAGGTCTGCAGATACTGCTCCCGGGCTTTTTCCAGCTCAGCCGGGGACAGCACGACCGGCGGCTTGGGGGGCATGGGCAGCGCCGTGACTCCATCACGGACGGACAGGATCCGGCTGATCCGACTCACGGTAAGGGGTGTGAACCGGCGTTCCCACACGGTCTCCAGCTGATAGTCCGGCCCCAATTCATCCTCCACCGGCAAAGTAAGCTGGTTGGTTATCGGGTCCACCGTATATCGCTGGAAGACATAGATGGCGGTGAAGATACGATTGCGGAGGTTGAAGATGATATTGTCCTTGTGCAGCAGGGCTTGGAGCACCGGGGTCGCCGACACCTGATGGGTGATCCAGATGATGGAATTGTTGTCGATGAACAGATAGTCACGCTCCGGATGCGCAGTGATGAACTCGCGCCGCCAATCCATTTCCCGTCCCACATAGTAATCCAGGGAGTAGTCATGCCGGGCCATGGTGGGCAGTGAGTAGGCAAAAAAGCCCGCCCCAATAATGATGGTCAGGATGCGCCAGCTACGTCCCTGGAAACTGAATTCAGCCGCCACCGTGATGGTCGCGATCACCAAGGTGAGGTTCAAGGGCAGGCTGAGCCGGCGAATGACCGGATCGTCAAAGCGGCCCCAGAAATAGCCCAGCATCAGCAAGGCATGAGCCGCGAATCCCAAGGCGAAGATCGCGAGGGCCGCCTGGTTCGGGGTGGCCGAATCCAGGCGGCGGAGTTTCTTGAAGACCCAGAGGACAAAGAACGGGAGGGCCGCAAAGCCGAGGATGGACAGCGCCAGCGAATTCGAATGTTCCCCGGTGGTGTTGAAGAAAAAATTCAGATCATGGGCGATATTGTCCGGCACATAATTGAGCCCGAAAGGCTTCTCGGAGCCGGGCTGACTGGCCATCTCCCACGAGGATTCCCGCACACTGAATACCTTGTGGTGCATGGCATAGGGCAGCATCAGCAGGGGCATCACCAGCACCACTCCCGTCAGGGTCATCCGGTGCTGCCGCCACCAAACCCGGAGGATGATCAGGGCCACCGGCAGCAAAAAGAGCACGGATTCGTAGCGGGTTTGGGCGAGGAGGATGCCCGATAGCCCGAAGGCCTCGAGCGAATTGCCATCCTGCTTCTCCAGGTAGCGCATGCCCAACAGCAGGGTGCTGAGGATCATCACGAGATTGAGCAATTCAAAGCCGCCACCGGTGGCGTTTTGGGCGAGCAAGGGCAGACTGGTCAGGAGCAGGACCGCCACCGCGCCCGCTCCGCGCCCGCCGATCCGCTGCCCCGTCAGGTAGGTCAGGGTCAGCAACACGAACGTCAGCGCAGTGTTGAGTACAAAAACATTCTCCGGCCGATAGCCGGTGACGTCGTGCAACACCGAAACAAGAAACGGCTGGAACAGAGGGCGCTTGTCGAGTTGGCCGGCCAGCAGCTGAAACGCCCCCAGAATATCGTGTCCCCGCATCGGCACGAGCGCCGTCTTGTCAAGATGCATGCTCATCGAGGTGCCGAGCAGCATGACTTCATCCATCAGGATTTTGAACCCGTAGGTTTCATGCACGAGGAGCAGCAGACCGCATCCGAAAACCATGAACACCGGCCAGCGCTTCAGGCGGTGCCAGTCAATTCCGCCGGTGGTGCTATCCCGCGCCACCTTGAATAAGGACCGGCCAAACAGCAGGGTGATGAGCATCATTGCCCAGTAACCGCCATAAATGACTGCCTGCAGGGATTGCTCGGGTGTGAAAATAAAGAAGCCGAACATCACGGCCAAAGCCGTGCTCAGCAGAAATAGAATAATCCGACGATCCATAAGAAAAATATCCCGCTACTCAGGTCGAGCCAGGCAAGCGACGATGGACAACCCCGACGAAAAACAAAAGCACTCTTTCAACCCGGTCAGGGGGCCCACGCCTCGTCCGATCCGTGCTTATGAGCTGTCGGCCTCCACGAAAGTCCCTCTGTTGTTTGGCAAGAGGTTCAGAAAATAAGCAAGATGAAGGGAAAAGCATGGCAGGCCCGTACAGGA
>JANMVS010000566.1:0-6922 GCA_031392885.1 Verrucomicrobiota bacterium | reverse complement strand
CCCCACCCGCTCGAACCGCGGCACGCGTTTCCCTTCCACCTCCACTTTCTCGATAAACATCGCCGCCGGCCGCACCCAAGTGCCGCGCTCACCGTAGAGCGCCTGATAGACCACCACCGGCTCCAGCGTCTCCGAGTGTCGGGCCAATCCGATCACGCGGTAGTCATTGCCCTTGTAGTGGCGGTAAAGGCCGGGCTTGGGTTCGGTGGGCAGTGGGGAAAGGTCGCCCATGGGCGGAAAGCCTGCGCCCGGCACTGAGCCGGGCAATCACGCAATTTTCTTGCCCAGCGGATTTAGGTAGGGCGGTGAGTCCCTTCACCGCCGCGGCGCGGAGCGGAGTCCGCGCCCTGCCCGCCGACGGTTAACGCAACCACCGGCCCTACCCATCTCTCGCCCGCTCGATGACCGAACCACAACCCACCCACCCGCCAACGCCCAGGCTCATCCGAGCTTAAAGGCGGTGCTGCGTTTCTGGCTGAAGTTCGGGTTCATCAGCTTCGCGGGCCAACGGGGCAGATTGCGATCATGCACACGGAGCTGGTGGAGAAAAAGCGCTGGATCGGCGAGGAGCGTTTTCTGCACGCCCTCAACTTTTGCATGCTGCTGCCCGGACCCGAAGCGCTGAAGAACGCCGTCATGTGATGTGGTCGCTGGCCGGCCTCGCCTTCGTGGCCATTTTCTTTTTCCACGCGTCTTTTCCGGCCATCATCGTCGCTGCCGCGCTCACTGGCTACATCGGCGGACGCCGCTGGGAGCAGGTGTTCAACATCGTGAAGGGCCACCGCCGCGGTCGGCGGCGGCGTGCTCAACCTGGCCGTCTGGTTCGGCCTGCACGTCATCTTTCCAAACGGCACCCGTGTGGATTGGTTTGTCGTCGTAGTGGCGAGCCTCGCCTTCCTTGCTTTCCCGCGCTGCCACCGAATACCTTTCACGGCCTGCCCGGCCTGCTCGCCGACTCGCTGCCCGACCGGTTCGGCAACGCGCTGATCGACGCGTGGCTCGCGACGCAGGGCCGGACGCCCGAAAGTTTCAACGCCGTCGAGCGCCTCTGCTACACGGGTGCCCGTGGCATGGGCGCGCTGGAGTTCGCGCCGGCCCTCGGCCCTAAAACCGGCAAGGCGTACCAAATCGAAATCGACGCACTGGTGGCACTGGCGTCCGAGGTCCTGGGCCCGCGCGCGGACTTGCAAGCCACCTTCGCCGACCCCGAAAGGAAAACAGCGCTCAATGACATCCTGCGCGTCGGCACCTCCGCCGGCGGCGCGCGCGCCAAAGCCGTCATCGCCTGGAACGCGCAGACCAACGAGGTCCGCTCCGGCCAGGTCGCCGCCGCGCCGGGCTTCGGCTGCTGGCTGCTGAAATTCGACGGCGTGACCGGTAACAAGGACAAGGAAATGGAGGATCCGAAGGGTTACGGTGCCATCGAGTATGCCTACTCGCTCATGGCCCGGGCGGCGGGAGTGACCATGACCGAGTGCCGTCTGCTGGAGGAAAACGGCCGCCGGCATTTCATGACGCGCCGCTTCGATCGGCTCGACGGGGGCGGGAAACTGCACATGCAGTCGCTGGGTGCGCTGGCCCACTATGACTTCAACCACGCGGGGGCCTACGCCTACGAACAGGCTTTCCTCGCCCTCCGCCAACTGGGGCTGCCAATGGAGGCCGTGGAACAACAGTTCCGGCGAATGAGCTACAATATCATCGCCCGCAATCAGGATGATCACGTGAAGAACATCGCCTTCCTCATGGACAAGGCCGGCCGCTGGTCGCTCTCCCCCGCCTTTGACATCACCTACAGTTACAATCCCACCGGCGCGTGGACCAATCGCCACCAGATGACGCTCAACGGCAAACGCGACGGTTTCACGCAAGCCGACTTCCTGAGCTGTGCCAGAACCGCGCTGATGAAACGCGGCCGCGCTGCGGCGATTCTCGATGAAGTCCGTACCGCCGTAACACGCTGGCCCGAGTTCGCCGCCCAGGCGCAGGTCGCGGATATGTGGACCCAACAGGTCCGGCAAAACCTTCGCCTGACCATGCCGTTGGTCTGAGCCGTATTCATGCAGCCTCAGTCGCAAAACGCTTTTTTTCCGTAACGGGATGAATCGGGGCTGGATTCGACCTTCTGCCCCGATGCCGATCGGACGTAGCGGCAGGCGCTTGCCGTGCCGAAGTGCCTGGCGAAGGCTCGTCACTGCCTGCCGGGTTTGGCCAACGTTCTCAAACCCCACAGGCGTGGAGGTAGTGGCTTCGCGGGAGCGCTCCTGCAGATCAGATTCTTGAGCTGTTTCCTAGCGGTAGAAAACCGCGGATTACGCGGATCGACCCGGATATTTCAGAACCAAGAACAACCCAGAGCCAACCGGGCTAATTACGCTCCGGATGGATTGGTTTGGTTCGGGGTTTAGGTTCTTCGCTACTTTCAGTGGGTTGACCTTAAACCAACGGTGCAGTTTGGGAAACCACTAATTAGCGGTTAACTCTTCCGGGGCTGGGCGGGGGGCTCGCGCAAACCTTCACCCACTGGAAATAGCGAGGAACCGGGTTTATTTCTAACGCCTTGATCCGTGCTTATCCGCGTCATCTGCGGGAAATTCCGACTGAATTGTTCCGACTGAGTGCAGTTCACCGGCCCAAGGTCGGGAACACCCGATCCGGCGAATTCATGCCGAGCGCCGACATCGGTGCCTTGGCCAGTTTGCGCGATAACTCCGCGGGGGACATGTCCCGATATTCCAGGTGATATTTGGCCATGAGGATCAGGTCGTTCATGCTGCCGAGAATGGACCTTCCGGGGATCGGTGCCCATTGGATGAACGGCCCTTCGACGACAATCCGGCGCTGGAATTGGATCTCCAACTCCCCTCCGCGCAAACAGGTTTGCAACCCGCCCATCAATCGCGCGGCGAGTTTCGGCCCGTCGGTTACACCGCTGGCCATCATCACCACGGGATAGAGCGACGCCGTGTTGCAAAAGATCAGATACCGATGCCGCGAAACCCGAAATTCATGGGCGCACCAGTCGGCCACCCGGTTGGTGACCACGGGCGGCGCCTTTGGCAGTTCGATCCCCAACCGCCGGGCCAGCATCTTGGTCGGTCTGATGGTCAGCATGGCTGCCTATTTGAGGGAACACTCCAGCCAGCGCAATTTTTTCTCTATCTCCCGCCAAAAATGACTAGGTTGTGCCTTCAAACCTTATGAAAACCTGTCATGCTGAACGCAGTGAAGAATCCATCAGGACTTCCCTTGCTCTGAACGGTTGCGAGGATCCTGCTGGATCCTTCGCTTCGCTCAGGATGACAAACCGGTTTGAATACACGCCCTAGCTTCCTGCCTCGTTCCATGGCCCCTGCCGTCAAACTTATGGATCTGACTGATTCCCTCGAGCTCGTCCCGGAGGAGTCCAAAGCCTGGCTTGATACCCAAACCGGACGCACCGGCCCATGACTGGTCGCCGCGGCATCTCCGAGTTTCTGGCGCTGCGCCGCAACACCTCGCTCTTGCTCGGCGGGATGGTGCTGGCCTTGACGGGCGAGCGACTCTGGCTCGGCTTTGCCCCCAAGTATCTCGAAACACTCGGCGCCGGCGTGTTCATCATCGGCCTCTTCGATGCCCTGCAAACCCTGCTCGGAGCCGTCTATGCCTACCCGGGCGGTTGGTTGACCGATCATTGGGGCCAGCGACGCTCGCTCCTGCTGTTCAATGCGCTCTCCCTGATCGGCTACGCCATCGTGCTGCTCTGGCAACACTGGCTCGCCCTCGTACTCGGCGCGTTTCTGTTTCTCGCCTGGAGCACACTGTCGCTGCCAGCGACGCTCAGCGTCATCGCCACCTCGCTCGACCGGCGGCAGCACACGATGGGTGTCGGCGTGCAGTCGATGGTGCGCCGCGTGCCCATGATGGTCGGTCCCCTGATCGGCGGTTGGTTGATCACGCGCTTCGGCTGGGCCCACGGCATCCGTTACGCCCTCTTCGGCTGCATCGCACTGAGCACGGCCACCGCCGTCTTTCAATGGTTCATGACCGAGCCGGCCGGGGCCGCCGCGCCGGCCGCCCCCCGCCCGTCGACGCTGGGCTTTTTCGGGATCGTCAAATCCTTCAACCCCACCCTCCGCGAGTTGCTGGTCAGCGATATCCTCATCCGCTTCTGCGAACGGATCCCCTACGCTTTCATCATCCTGTGGGCGATGAACCACGCGGGTGTCACGGCGCAGCAATTCGGCTGGCTGGTCGCGATCGAAATGGGGACGGCGATGGTCTGTTACATTCCGGTGGCGCATCTGGCGGACAAGCACGGCCAGCGCCCGTTCGTCCTCGCAACCTTCGGCTTCTTCACTCTGTTTCCCCTTTTTCTAATCTGGGCGGACAGCTTCGGGTGGCTGGCGGTCGCCTTCGTCGTGCGGGGTCTGAAGGAATTTGGCGAACCGGCCCGCAAGGCGCTGATCATCGCCCAGGCCGCGCCTGAAATCCGCGCGCGCACCTACGGCGCCTACTATTTCATCCGCGACTGCACCGTGACGGCGGGCTCGTTCCTTGGCGCCGGGTTGTGGAGCGTCAGCCCGCAGGCCAATTTCCTCGGCGCGGCGGTGTGCGGCGGGCTGGGTACACTTTGGTTCTGGTGGTTTGTCTATCGGCCGCGCCTACGGCCAGTTTGAGTCGAAACCGTAGCGGCGGGTTGCAAACATGCGGTTCACGGCTTTTCTGGTTGCTCCCTGTCCTCTGTAATCTGACCTCTGTCCCCTGATCATGCCCGACTCCCGCATTCCTGTCACCGTCCTCACCGGCTTCCTCGGCGCCGGCAAGACCACCTTGCTCAACCGCATTTTGACCGAACAGCATGGCAAGAAGGTCGCCGTGATCGAAAACGAATTCGGCGAAGTCGGCGTCGACAACCAGCTCGTCATCCAGAGCGACGAGGAGATTTTCGAGATGAACAACGGCTGCATCTGCTGCACCGTCCGCGGCGACCTGCTGCGCATCCTCAGCCGGCTCATGAAGCGCAAGGACCGCCTCGACGGCATCCTCATCGAGACCACCGGCCTCGCCAACCCCGCGCCCGTCGCCCAGACGTTTTTCTCCGATCCGGAGATGAAGGAGCAGTTCCGCCTCGATGCCATCGTCACCCTCGTCGACGCCAAGCACATCCTCCTGCACCTTGGCGACTCGCCCGAGGCCATCAAGCAGATTGGTTTCGCCGACGTCATTTTACTCAACAAGACCGACCTCGTCGCCCCCGCCGACCTCGACGTGCTGGAGAAGCGGATCAAGGCCATCAACGCCGTTGCCAAGATCCACCGCACGACGAACGCCACCCTCTCTCTCGACAAGGTCATCAACGTCGGCGGCTTCAACCTCGAACGCGCCATCGAGGTCGACCCGCAGTTCCTCGAGACGGAATATCCCTTCGAGTGGGCCGGCGCCTTCCAGCTCACGCCCGGCACCTATGAACTCGCCATCGGCCACACGCATGATCACGCGGACCACGACTCGTCCTCCGACTTGTCCGCCAAAGCTTCAGCGACGGCGGAAGCCTCGGCGAAGGAGGGCCACGGGCATGACCACGACCATGAATGCGGCGAGGACTGCGGCCACAATCACAACGAGCTCGATGTCGTGCTCATGCCATTAATTGGAGACGCGGCGACCGCGCCGCGTTCCGACCGCGCCGGGGTCGGCGCGGCTCCAGCGTACGACGCCGTCATCAACAAAATCGTGCTGATCTTTTCCGATTGGGAAAAGATCACCTTGCCCGGCGAGACCATCACTCCCGGCGCCGTGCTCCACCGCTTGAAGCTCAAGGACGAGCACGGTCACTTCCACGTGCAAATCGACACCGCCGGCCACTATCTCCTCGTCACCGGTCACGACGTGCCGACGCATTTGCATCGCCATGGAGACGCGGCGACTCCAGGCGAAAAGACACTTGTCCGCTACACATGGGACCGCGGCTTCCGCCATGAGCACTCCCACGACGGCGACGTGTCGTCCGTGGGCATCAGCACCGCCGGCGATCTCGACGGCAAGAAGCTCAACACCTGGATCGGCGAGCTGCTGCAGACCAAGGGCGGCGACATCTTCCGGATGAAGGGCGTGCTCAGCGTCCGCGGCACGAACAAGCGCCTCGTCTGCCAGGGCGTGCACATGCTCTTCGACGCCAAGTTCGACCGCGAGTGGGGCAACGATCCGCGCATGAACACCCTCGTCTTCATCGGCAAGAACCTCGACCGCACCGCGCTGACCGCAGGCTTCAAGGCCTGTTTGGTCGACTGATTGCGACCCAGAGAGCACGGAGACGCCACTGAGCGCACAGAGATTTCCTCCGTGACCTCTGTGCTCAACTCTGTGAACTCTGTGACTCTCCCATGAATTTCGCCAAGCACTGGGCCGCCACTCTCGACGACTATGTGATCGACCTCGCCTGGTCGTCGGACGGCACGCTCCTCGCCGTCGCCTCCGCCGCGGGCGGGATCGTGATTTACGACGCCACCACCGGCGCGGTGAAGCACGCGCTCGTGGGACATGAGAATGGCGCCAACTGTTTGGCCTGGATGCCCCGAGCGGTAGGAGGGGCTTTACGCCCCGATGAATCGCGGGATAAACCCGCTCCTACAGTTCTATCTACTGGCGGCCAGGACGGCTGCGTCCGTTTCTGGGATGCCGCCACTGGCCAACAAACGGCCGCAGTCAAACTCGGCAACGCGTGGGTCGAGCATTTGGCCTGGCGGCCAGTTCAGATGACAGAGGTCAGAGAACAGAGGTCAGACCAGATCAGCGAAAGTCCGTCTTCTGTCCTCCGTCCTCTGTCATCTGTTCTCTTCGCCGCGGCCGGCAAAAAACTTTTCGCCCTTAATCCCGACGGTTCGATCGCCCACACTTTTCCCGACGCGCCCAAAACAATCTCCGCGCTGGCGATTACCCC
>JANMVS010000556.1:0-4731 GCA_031392885.1 Verrucomicrobiota bacterium | reverse complement strand
CGATGAGGATCAGGCCCAGCGTCCCGAGCAGCCCGGCCACGCAAAAACGCATCCAGCTCATCCCAGAGTGATCTCGACGTAGAATTTTTGGGTCTGACCCGGAGCAACCGTGTGCAGGCCGTTCTTGGTCTCAGGTGCGTTCGGCGGTCCCATCCATGGTTCGATGCAGTAGAACGGTGCTTTTTCGTCCGGCGTCCACGTCACGATGGTGAGGTCGCGCGAGTTGCTATTGGCCATCCCGCAACGGAAAAGCAGGCGGTTGCCGGAGGGGCTCTCCGTAACCGCGAATAACTCACGGCGCAGGCCGGTGTGAATGAGGTCGACCAAGTTTTGGTTGGCGAGGCTTTCCTTGGGGCCAACGCGTGGTCCGGCGAAAAGCCCGCCTTTCTCGTCCCGCGACAGGTGCTTGGTGGCGGTCGTCTCCAGCACGTAGTCCTTGCGGGTGCGGCCGGCGCTCCACGGCAGGGTGAAATAAAAATGATGGCCGGCGGACCACGGCATGGGCTGGTTGCCAAGGTTCGTCAGTTGCAATTCCACGAAGATCGCCAAGGGGTCGAAGCGATAGCTGACGATGAATTCGTAGTCGTGGGGATAAGCCGCCTTGGCGGCCTCGTCGGGTACGAATTGGGCCGAGAAACCACCCTCGTCGAGCCGGGTCGTGCGAAACTTTCCCTGTCGGGCCAAGCCGTGCATGGGCATCGGTCGACGCACACCGTCGTCGGCGCGCCAGTGATGGATTTCGCCCTGGTCGTAGCTGCGTCCGCTGAAGGGGAAAAGAATCGGATTGCCCCCGCGGATGCTGGCAATGTTCGCCAGGGTGTCCACTTCCGGCCAGTAGATGATGTCGCGGACACTGCCGTCACCCAGGGTGACGTTCCAGTTCATCAGTCGCGCGCCCATTTCTGGGAGGGCCAGAAAGGAGGAGGAGCCAACCTGCCACTTTATAATCGTTTGCCCGAGATACGGGATGCGTTCCATGGTCAACTTGCTAAAACAGAATCCCGCCACGTTCCATTCCAAAGTCAGATAAATTTTAAGCACCCCCGGCATTCGGTGGGTTTCCGCCCGGCCTGGGTCGGGCTTGAAAGGAGGGGATGGATTATAAATTCAGCATGCTTGCGTGCCGGGGGGACGGGCGTAGGCTTCTCTTCCGATGTTCAAGCCGGTCTGCCTTCTACTCATGCTGATCGCCACTGCCGTCACAGGCCTGGCGGCTCCTCCCCTGCCAGTTCTCCCGGCGAAGAAGGCCTTGGTTTTCGTCATCCCGATGCGCGGCGAGATCAACAAGCCGACTTTTTATATCCTGCGGCGCGGACTCAAGGAAGCCATCGAGCAGAAAGCCGACGTGGTGGTGCTGGATATGAATACGCCGGGGGGCGCGCTTGACGTGACTTTTGACATCATGGAGGCACTCGACAAGTTTTCCGGCCAGACGATCACCTTTGTGAACAAGGAGGCCATGTCCGCGGGAGCGTTCATTTCCGCCGCCACGAGCGAGATTTACTTCGTGCCCAACGGGGTCATTGGCGCCGCGGCCCCGGTGCTCTCCACCGGCGGTGACGTGGACAAGACGATGAAGCAGAAAATTGTCAGTTATCTGCGGGCCCGCATGCGGGCCAGTTCCGAGGGCAAGGGATACCGGGGCCAGGTCATCTCTGCGATGATCGACGAGGATTACGAATTGAAGATCGGCGACAAGATCCTGAAACCCAAGGGTGAACTGCTCTCGCTCACCGCGACCGAGGCGATGGAGAAATACGGCGAACCACCGCAGGCGCTGCTGGGGGCGGGCAAAGCCGTGGATATTGCCGCGCTGCTGACAGCGAAATTCGGGGCCACCGGCTACGATCTGCGGCAATTCAAGGTCACTTGGTCGGAAGAGCTTGCGCAGTATCTCACCATACTTTCGCCGATCTTGCTCGGTCTGGGCGTGCTGGCGTTGTTCATCGAATTCAAGACGCCCGGTTTTGGGGTGCTTGGCATCACCGGTATCGTGCTGCTCGCGGTCGTGTTTCTCAGCAGTTACGTCGCGGGTTTTTCGGGGCATGAACCATTGCTGGTTTTTGCCGTGGGCCTGCTGTTGGTGGCACTGGAGATAATCTTTTTCCCGGGGGTGGCGATCGTGGCCTTGCTCGGGTTGGTCCTGATCCTTGGTTCACTGGTTTGGGCGATGGCCGACCTTTGGCCGGGAGTTCCGCTGACCACGGCATGGTCCGGCGATGCCTTTGTGGCCCCGATGCAAAATCTCGGCCTCGGGCTGGCCCTCGCGGTCGGCTTGGGGGCGGCTTTGGTGCGCTTTTTGCCCAAGGGGTGGATGTGGGACAAGATGGTGGTGGGTTCGGCCATTGGCGGGGCCGCGCAGATTGCCGGAGTGGGGCCGGAAGCCGCCCACGAAGTGGCGGACCTCGTCGGCCGACGCGGTCAGGCCGTGACCGTCCTGCGGCCCAGCGGGCAAGTCGAAATCGCGGGGCGGCGTTTTGAGGCAACGGTGGAGGTCGGGGCGGTTGATGCCGGAGATGCGGTCATTGTCCGGGGGCGCACGAATTTCGCATTGATCGTCGAGAGAGCCGACTCATGAACGCCATCCTGATCCTGTTTCTGCTCGGGGTTCTGCTGCTGGCCGGCGAAGTTTTTGTGCCGGGAGCCGTGCTCGGCATCCTGGGGGCGCTCTGCATGTTTGCCGGTTGCGTGATATCTTTTCTTCAGCTTGGAACGGGGGGCGGCGTCCTGGCCACGACCGTGGCGCTGGCGCTGCTGGCTCTCACCCTGTACGTCGAACTGGTGTGGCTGCCGAAGACCAGGATTGGCCGGAAGCTCATCGTGCAAACCACAGTTGACGCCACCAGCCAGCCACCACTGGCGGACAAGGAAAGTGTGACCGGCAAACCGGCGGAGGCTTTAACGGCGCTGGTCCCGAGTGGTTTTGTGCTGGTCGAAGGCCGACGCTACGAGGCATTTTCCCAGTCCGGCCATGTGGCTAAAGGCACCATCCTGCGCGTCACCGGGCTCGATAATTTTCGTCTCATTGTAACCAAATCCTGATCCTCCCATGCCCTCTACCATCCTTATTGTCATTATTGTCGTACCAGCACTGATCGCTTTCTTCATCGTCGCTTCTTTTGTCAGCATCTGGCTGAAAGCGAAACTTAACGGCGCTCCGGTCGGTTGGCTCAATCTCCTCGGGATGCGCCTCGGCGGCGTGCCTTACAGTCTGGTGGTCGACGCCCGCATCACGGCGGTGAAAGCTGGCATCGAGGTCACGACGGACAAGATTTCCGCGCATTACCTCGCCGGCGGCAACGTCGTTCCGACCGTGCAAGCGCTCGTCGCCGCACAAAAGGCCGGCATCATGCTTGATTGGGACCGCGCCTGCGCCATCGATCTCGCGACCAAGGGATCCGGCAAGTCGGTGGTGGAGGCGGTGCGCACCTCGGTTGATCCCAAGGTCATTGACTGCCCGAATCCCGAGAGCGGCCGCACGACGATTGATGGCGTGGCAAAGGACGGCATCCAGGTGAAGGTGAAGGCGCGCGTGACCGTGCGCACCCACCTCGACCGCTTCGTGGGCGGCGCGAAGGAGGAGACGATCATTGCGCGCGTGGGCGAGGGCATTGTCTCCACCATCGGCGCGGCGGAAAGTTACAAGAACGTGCTGGAGTCACCCGACAGCATTTCCAAGACCGTGCTCGCCCGCGGCCTCGACGTGGGCAGTGCCTTCGAGATTCTTTCCATCGACATTGCGGACGTGGATGTCGGCGAGAACGTCGGCGCCAAGTTGCAGGAAGCGCAGGCTGAGGCCAACAAGAGCATCGCGCAGGCCCAGGCGGAAATCCGTCGGGCGGCCGCCGTGGCAGTCGAGCAGGAGATGAAAGCCCGGGTCCAGGAGATGCAGGCCAAGGTCGTCGAGGCGCAGGCCCAGGTGCCGCTCGCCATGGCCGAGGCGTTCCGCTCGGGCCGCTTGGGCGTGATGGATTACTACAAGATGGAAAACATCCAGGCTGACACTGCCATGCGCGGCTCCATCGCGCATCCGGAAGGGAAGAAATAACCCCCGCCGCCTGCTGCCGCCATGGACTGGGTCTCCGAACATCTGCAGCTAATCATTGCCGTCGCCGGCGCGGTGGCTTGGTGGCTGAACCAACGCAAGCAGGCGCCGGAGGGCACGGCGGAACCAACGCCGGAAAAGCACTTCGAAGATCCCGAGTTGGCGGAGCGCACCCGTCGGATCCGCGAGGAAATCCAACGCAAGATCGAGCAGCGGAGCCGGGGTTACACGGTGCCGTCATCCTTGCCCCTGCCGGAAACCGACGAGTTGCCCCCCATCATGCGCGAGGTGGTGCCGCCGCCGCCGGCGGCCCCGGCACTTTCGCGGTCAGCCAAATCACACCTGGAGGCGCAACGCACTGCGGAGATTCTCGAGCAGCAGGCATCACTCGTGGAGCAACTCCGGCAGGCGCAGGAGCTGAAGGCGGCGGCCGTCCGCCGCACTCAGTTTGAAACCGAAATTTCCAGCAAGGAAGAGATCGCGGCGGTGGCCGTGCGCAGCGCCTTGGGCGATGACCTGAGTAATCCAGCGTCGCTGCGTCGCGCGTTCATCCTGCGCGAGGTGCTTGGTCCGCCCGTGGCTTTGCGGCCGTAAATCCTAAAGGCCGGCGTAAGCCTGACCTTGAAGGTCACTCTCTCTGGGGGCGGAGCCCGGGCGGTCGCTCCCGGCGGTCACGGCTCAATAAA
>JANMVS010000550.1:0-7200 GCA_031392885.1 Verrucomicrobiota bacterium | reverse complement strand
GGGTACGGTCATGTTCTGGAACAAGGTTTACGAGGGTGGCTTCACCTGGAAGTCGGAACTCTCGAAGTTCGGCGCCCACGACGACGTCATCGACCCGCACCGCATCACCGTCTTCGGCGCCAAGCCGCTCCAACCCGCCGTCGCCCTCTACATGGTCGCCGCCAGCATCCCCGGCCAAAGCGTTGTGAAGAACGCCGATACGATCAAACGCGCCCACCCGAACTTCGTGGAAAACCTCCGCAGCCTGGGCGCGGAGGTGGAGTGGAAATGACATTTTCACCACGGATTGCCCGGATGAACCCGGCTAAATTCTCTGGAGGGCCCGCGTCCCTGCGGGCCGGGGTTCGCCGGGACGCGAGCCCTCCAATTTCATATCCCGGCCCATCTGTTGCCGCATCAGCCCTGCTTTCCCATGTCCTCTCCTGACTCATCCCCCAAGGGCACCGGCTTCCTCACGAGCGCACTCAACGCGCCCGTCTCACCCGCCGAGGCCGCCTTGCGTCCGCTGTCGTTCGCGGATTTCGCCGGCCAGCCCAAGACCGTCGAGCGCCTCCAGGTCATGGTCGGCGCCGCCAAGCGTCGCGGCGAGGCCCTGAACCACATCCTGCTCTCCGGCCCGCCCGGCCTCGGCAAGACCACCCTCGCCTTCATCCTCGGCCACGAACTCGGTCGCACCGTCCGCGTCACCTCCGGCCCGGTCATCGAAAAGGCCGGCGACCTCGCCGGTCTGCTAACCAACATGGAGGAGGGCGACATCCTCTTCATTGACGAGATCCACCGGATCCCGAAAACCGTCGAGGAATACCTCTACAGCGCGATGGAGGACTTTCGCCTCGACATCATGATCGACCAGGGCCCCAACGCCCGCAGCGTCCGGCTCTCGATCCCGAAATTCACCCTCGTCGGCGCCACCACGCGCTCCGGCCTGCTCACCGCGCCCCTGCGTTCCCGCTTCACCCTCAACACCCGGCTCGACTACTACGACCGCGCCACCCTCGAGGGGATCGTGCTGCGCAGCTGCGGCCTGCTCAAGGTGGAGATCGATGCGGGCGGCGCGCAGGAAATCGCCCGCCGCGCCCGCGGCACGCCGCGCATCGCCAACAACCTCGTCAATTTCTGCCGCGACTATGCCTCGGAAAGGGCCCGGGGCAAGATCACCCAGCCCGCCGCCGCCGCCGCGCTCGAGCTCCTGGAGATCGACGCCGCCGGCCTCGACGAGATGGACAAGCGCATGCTGCGCGTCATGGCGGAGAATTACGCGGGCGGCCCGGTCGGCATGAGCACAATCGCCATCGCCGTCGGTGAAGAGACCGAGACCCTCGAGGAGGTTCACGAGCCGTTCCTGATCCAGGAAGGCTATCTCCAGCGCACCGCCCAGGGCCGGGTGCTCACCGCCCGCGGCTACACCGCCATCGGGCTGAAGGCCGCCACAGGCGATCAGCAGACGCTGATGTAGGAGAGGAAGCACGACGCGATTTTCACCTAGGATGGGCACCCGAGCGAAAAACGAACGCCTTTTCACCCACTGGCAATCTCTCCCAAGCGGCGGGCGGCGCTATTGGCTCGACGTTCCCGGACATCAAGGCTGGCGGGCCCGCTACCTCAAGGAGGTGGACGTAATTGAGCGCACGCAGCGATTCTGGCAAGAAATCTATAACGAGCACGGTCGGCTGGTCGAGACCCACGAAAAATACCCGGTGGACAGGGGCCATCGGAAGGCGTAGATTCCTCACATGAAAATCACCCGCCAAACCGCCGCCCGCAAACTGCAAGCCTACCTAAAGGGTCGGCTCACGCTTGCCGAACTGGTCGAATGGGCCGAGCAGGCGATGTTGCAGGGAAGTTTTGCCCCGGCCGATGCGGCGGTGCTGCGTAAGGTCGTGCCCCGGCTTGGAGTAGCGGATGTGCGGGCCTTTGGCCTCGAATGGGCGGATTGCGCCCAGATGCTCCGCCAACTGGGCTTCCGCGCCCGGATCGAAGTGGTCGCAGCCTGAAAGCCGCCACCGGCGACCAGCAGACCTTGCTGTAGGAGCGGGTTGCTGGAAATTTGAGCATTGGATATTTCTCATCAGCAGACTGCACCTATACTATGAAAATATTCCCCCTCGCCGGCTGTAGCATTTTAGCGACCGCATTGACCAGCCTGTTCAGCGGATGCGGCACGCCGGTTGGACCAACCGGTCCGCATACTCGCATCGACAATGTTCCGATGTATGGGCAAACGGCTTTGCCCAGACCTGATTTCATGAAAGAAGCCGATGCCGCCTTTATCAAAAAAGCGGCTTCCGGATTTGGCGGGGACCGGAAAGCGGCGTGTGTCGCGTGGTGTGAAGTCGGTGATCAGTTCTTCAACAAACTGAACCTCGACTATGCCATGCGGCGCTACAATCAAGGGTGGCTGCTCGATCGAGAAAGTTACCTTCCATTCTGGGGCTTTGGTAGGGTCTTGCTCCAACAAGATAAATTTCAAGAGGCCATCATTCATTTCGAAACCGCACTGAGCCATTGCAATGATCCTGTCCAGAAACCGGCCTTATTGTCGGACTGCGGCAGTACCTATTCGTTCATGGCCCAGTATACTCCCGACCTGAGTGCACAGGGAAAGGCTGCGATTTTCTCGAAAGCAAATGCGTGTTTCGAACAGAGCACTGCCCTTAACCCGAAAAATGGCAATGCGTGGAAACGTTGGGCAATGTCGCTTCATCGAGAAGGGAACTTTGTCGAAGCATGGGCCAAAGTTAAGCATGCAAGAGACGTTAGCGTTTCTTCCTTTCCGCCAGCATTCTTGTCGGCCTTAGAAAAGGACATGGCCGAACCCAAGTAAGCCACCGGAGCCGGACCACGGCGCTTTTGTAGAGCACCGCTGCCAAGGCTGCTTACTTGTCGCTGCCGGCCCCTTGGGCTTGCCCACTACCAGCTTTCGTCAGCCGAGACGGCCGGGGTGTCCATTTCGAGTGAATATCAGTTGATCCGCCTGGTGCATAGCATCACGAGCACCTTCTACCTGCCATTGGCTGGGCCTCCTTGACAACCAGGCCGGTATTACCACGGTAATACCATGCCTACGCTCACCCTCAAGGTCTCGCCGGAGTTCAAGCGTCGCCTGACCCGCGTCGCGCGCCAGCGCAAGCTGCCGGTCTCGGAGGTCGTCCGCGCCGCCGTGGAGAAGGACCTCCCCGCCGAGGGCAAGGGATGGCTGTTGGGATCCTGCGCGCACCCGTCTGCCGGCCCATCCACCTATGACCCCGCCAAACCGGTATTCGATGAAGAAGACTGGGAGATGCTCAAAGGGTGAAATACCTGCTCGATACCCATGTGGTTGATTGGGCGTCGTTGCCCGATCCCCGTCTGTCCGACCGGGTTAGATGCATTGTTGCGGAAGCCATGAGAGGTGAACTCGCCATTTCGGATGTCACCCTGACTGAGCTTGCGCGGCTCTTGGCGGAGAAAACCATTGTCACGCCTTACACCCCCGAGGAATGGTTGACCCGCGCGACCGGTAAGTTGGTGGTGTTGCCGGTCACCCGCGAGGTTGCACTGCGCGCAGCTTTTCTGGACTGGAAGCACCGCGATCCTTGCGACCGGCATATCGTCGCCACCGCAGTGGAGCACAAGCTCCCCTTGCTTACCATCGACCAAAAGATCCACGCCCTGGTTGGCCTCAGGGGCCTCAAGACCATCTGGTAACATGCGCAAACTCTACCAACTCCTCGCCCTCTCCCTGCTGTTGCTCGGAACGACCGCCGCCGAGCCCCTCGTCCGGATCCTCACCGATCAGGGAGCCATCGAAATAGAACTCGCCGCCAAGCAGGCCCCCGCCACCGTCGCGAACTTCCTGAAGTACGTCGAGGCGGGCCGTTACACCGGGGGCCAGTTCCATCGCACCGTCACGCTGCACCCCGACAACCAGCCGAAGAGCACCGTGAAAATCGAGGTCATCCAGGGGGGCGTGAATCCGGCCTTCGCTGAAAAAGACCGGCCGCCGATCGCCCTCGAACGCACCAGCGTCACCGGACTGAAACATCTCGACGGGACTCTCTCTATGGCGCGCGATGGCCCCGACACCGCGACCTCCGATTTCTTCATCTGTATCGGTGACCAGCCCGCGCTGGACTTCGGTGGCCGGCGCAACCCCGATGGCCAGGGTTTCGCCGCCTTCGGCCGGGTGACCAAGGGCTTGGCCATCGTGAGGAAAATCCAGTCCGCCCCCGCCGACGGCCAGAAGCTCACCCCGTCCATTGGGATCGTGAGGATCGAGCGTATGCCCTGAAACCACCGGGGCCGCCCAGTGCTTTTCGAGAGCACCGGCCCGGTCCCGGGGTTTTGCCCACTCAGCGGTCAGCCCCGGCGGTCGCGGGATCCATGTGGAGTGAATACCCGTTGACCCGCCGGGTGCAGGACATCACGAGGGCCAGCGCCCCGAACAGCGCGGCCGTGCCGGCCACGAGGGCGTAGTCCTGCGACTTCAGCACGAAGTAGAGATAGCCGTACGTCGCCGCCAGCCCACCGCCGATGACCGGCGTCCGCCGGCCGGGCGGGCCAGTGACAAGCCGCCTCTGCCCGCCTCAGAACAGCGGCGCGTTGTTCTTTGGGTCGTTGAGCAGGGCCTGGAACCGTGGGTCGTCGCGCAGCTTGGTGAAGCTGGGGTCGACCCGGAAGGCCGCGACGGAAAAATTTCCGGGGGCGCGCAGCAGTCGGGTGAGCTCGGTGATCGCCTGGTCCTTGTCGCCGGTCAGCGCGTAGATCTCGGCCAGAACGTATCGGTAGGTTGGGCCGTCGACGGCGTCGCGTGATTCGGGAACCAACTCCATGGCCTTGCGGATGTGGCGCAGGGCCTCGTCCGGGTGCCCCAGCAGCGCCTCCATCGCTCCCAGAAAAGACCACGCGGCCGCGTTGGCGGATTCGCGCTCCACGCGCCCTTGCAATTCAGCCAACTGCGGCGTCAGTCGGCTACGGACGGCGGCCATGTCGCCGTGAGCCCAATAGACCGTCGCGGCCCCAATGGCGGAAAGCGCCGGCCATTCCGCCTCCTCAAAGGCGGGCTGGAGCTGGTCGAGGCGCTTGAACTCGGCGTAATCGCCGCGGGCCACCGCCCAGGATTTTCGATTATAGATTCCCACCGGAGAATCGCGCTCCGCCGGCGACAGCCGGGCCAACAGTTCGTCGGCTGCCTGCAACGAACCCGTCGCGGTGAATTCCGCGGCCGCCAAGTCAAACTGTTCGCGCAGTTTTTCCGGCAGCAGCGCCACGAGGCGCCGTTGGGCCGCGAGCAACTCGCCCCAGCGCCGGCCGTATTGGAGCGAGGCGAGAGAATTTCGGATGTAAGAGACGTTGCCCGGATCAAGTTCCAGGGCGCGATGGATGTAGTTGAATGACTCGGTCCAACGGCCCTGCCGGCGCAGGATCAGCGACAGCGACGAGAACACGGTGGGATCGTTCGGTTGGAGCCGGGCGAGTTTTTCGTATTGCGCGGTCGCGCGGGCGTAATCGCGGTGGGCGTAGTAGGCGTAGGTGCCGAGCAGGCGGATGACGTCGGGCGCCTCGGGCGCGAGCCGCACGGCCTGGGCGATCGCGGCGTCGGCCTCGGCGAGCCGGGCCGGGCTGCCGTCGATGCCCCAAAAGGCGTAGAGCGCATGCACCACCGCCAGCTCGCCCCACGCCGCCGCGAAATTGGGATCCTGCTGCACGGCGCTCTTGAACAGTTCCTCCTCCTCGCGCAAGTGGGGTGCTGAAGACGTCGGGGAGCGGTTGCGCGAGTCACGGCCCTTGAGATAAAAATCGTAGGCCACGGAATTTTCGGTGGGGCGGCGTTCGAGGAATTTCTTTGTCTGCGGCGAGATCGCCGCCGAGAGTGCGGCCGCGATTTCCTGCGCGATGGCGGACTGGATGGCGAAAATATCAGTGAGGTCGCGGTCATAGCTCTTCGCCCAGACATGCTCGTCGTTGCTCGTGTTGATGAGCTGGCCGGTGACGCGGACCTTGCTGCCGGCGCGGCGCACGCTGCCCTCGAGCAAGTAGGCGACGCCAAGTTCCTGGCCGATCTGCCGCATGGTCTTGGTCGTGCCGCGATACTGGAGCACGGAGGTGCGCGAGATCACCTTCAACTCGGCCACGACGGCGAGGTTCGTCAGCAAATCCTCGTGGACGCCGTCGGCGAAGAACCCGGTGTCCTTGTCCTCGCTCATGTTGGTGAACGGGAGGACCGCGATCGATTTGTTGTCGGCCACAGGCGCGGTCGCGGCGACGGCAGTTGGCGCGGAGGTCACGGCCGCGACCTTGGCCGGTGGAGTCACCACCGGTTTCGGCACCAAAAATAAATAAGCGGCGACTCCGGCGACGAGCAAAGTCGTCACGGGCCAAGTCCATTGCGGCAAGCCTGGCTTTGGCACCGCAGCGACAGGCGCGGTCGGAGCTGCCGGACGCGGCTCGGCGCGCGCAACCGCCGGCGCCTTGCGCGGTGCGGCCAGCATCCGCTGGACCTGCTCGACGAATTGCGGGGTGGGCAGCGCGCCAGGCAGCCGCACCCATTGCACGCGCATGAAGGGCTCGGGCACGAGGCCCGCACTTTCGGCGGTGTCGTCAATCGCCACCGGCATGAAAAACGGCACCCCCTCAGCCATCAGGTGCGAACGCTCGACCGCGAGCTTCCACTCCAGCCGGAAGTAGCCTTCGCCGCGCTCCTGGGTCTGGGCGGAAATGATCGGGAGAAAAAGCGCGCACTCCTTGATCTGGCCGCGGATTTTCCGGTCCCAGGCGTCGCCGCCGCGGAGTTCGTTGATATCGAACCAAACCTCGATGCCGGAGCTGCGCAACGCCTCGGCGATGCGTCGCGCGGCCTCGAGATCCTCCCGCGCATAGCTGAGGAAAACCGCGCCGGGGACGGAGGGGGCTGATGCAGGTGAGGCCATGAACGCGCTCATGACTGCCAAGGGGAGCTCTCGCTGGCCAGACGAATTTGCGCCGCGGGAACCCACCATTGGCTTGGGTGGAACGTGGCCTCCGGACACGTTGGATTGAAATGCAGAGCAGCAAACGCGTCCGGAGGCCGCGTACCACCGCACTCAATGCAGTATCCCGAATTAAATATCCCCCAACTGCGGCCGGAGGATGATCTCCTCGACCACGGTCCGACGGCTGAGGCGGTAGACGCCGAGGATGGCATGGGCGATGTCCTCGGCGGGCAGCATGCGGGCGGTGGGT
>JANMVS010000056.1:0-2362 GCA_031392885.1 Verrucomicrobiota bacterium | reverse complement strand
ACGAGTTGTCGTTCACACCCACCCAAATTGGGCGGAGAGAACGCCAGGGCGGGACGATTATAATCAGTCCATACCAATATACGGCATAACACCGGCAGGTGTATGGCGGATTGACCCAGGGTCTCGGACATTTCATTGGGTTCACTAATTCCCAAGAAAGGTTAGGTGCCAAGATGCTTTCTCTTGTGCGGTCTCTATGGGTAGCGTTGAGCTTGTCGGTGATCGTAGGTTCGGCCTGCGCTCACGATGGCACCCCCAACAGATTTAATGAACTTCCAGAGTCGGCGCGGACGGTCAAGTTTGTTGGCTGGGTGAGATTCAGGGGAGAATTGATGATATTTGAAGATAAGGAATCAATGAATAGTAAGTCATCTGTTCCAAGGTGTGTTAGCGCAGTGATGGCCAAGGATGTAAATTTCTCGAAGGTAAAACTCGATGGAAAGAGGATATATGGAGAGGGAATAGTGTACGATTTTGAAGAACTAAAAAAGGAAGATCGCGAGTTTATTCCCAGAAGGATCATTTCTGGCAGAATTATTTCAAATTTCTGCCTCGGGGATAAAGTATTTCTGATCAAGAGATTGAATATTGTTAGCGGAAATTTCAGAATTATTGAGTGACCGAAAGTGGAGTGCAGCCCAGGAAAGTAGGGACACGGCGGTCTCAACCGGTCGGCGCGAAAGTGGGGAAAGCGTGAAAATAGGGACACACACTACATTCCTCCACCGGTCGGAAAGCGGGACACGTACGCATTCCCCGCCTCTTGACGTGTGAACATTACGAGAACATCATGCTTGCTCATTAACGCGAGACAGGCTGTGCCCCGACAGGCAAGAGTGGTGATCCCAGGCGCGCCACACCACGTCACCCAGCGTGGCAACCGTCGCCAACAGACGTTCTTCCGCGACGCAGACTATCTGACCTATCTGCACCTGGCGGCGGAGGCCTTCAGCGAAGCCGGCGTCGAGGTCTGGGCCTACTGCTTGATGCCGAACCATGTTCATCTGATCGCCGCGCCGTCTGAGCCCGCCGCGCTGGCGGCGGCGGTGGGCGCAACGCACCTGCGCTACACCCGCCAGATCAATGGCCGCGAGCGATGGACGGGGTATCCAATAAGGGGACAGGAGTAATGTTTCCCTAATGTTCCGGTCATGCTATGGTTTCAGGCATGGCTCGCTTGGCCCGCATCGTCGTCCCTGACTGTCCGCACCACGTCACCGCGCGGGGCAACCGTCGCGAGCCGATCTTCTTCGAGGATGGCGATCAGGACCTCTACTGCGACCTGCTCGGCGAGCAGATGCGCAAGGCGAACGTCGCCGTTTGGGCTTATTGCCTGATGCCCAACCACGTTCACCTCATCCTTTGCCCTTCCACCGAAGACGGCCTGGCCCAGGCGCTCGGCGCCGCGCACCGGCGGTGGGCGAATTTTGTCAACGCGCGAGGCCGCTGGCGCGGGCATCTGTTCGACGGCCGCTTCGCCTCGGTCGCCATGGACGAGGGCCATCTGATGTCTGCGGTGCGCTATGTGGCGCGGAACCCGGTGCGGGCCGGACTGGCCGCCCGCGCCGAGGACTGGTCATGGTCGAGCACGCGAGCGCACCTGAAGGGCGAGGATGATGGACGGGTCACCGTGGGTCCGGTGCTGGCGCGCACCACGTCATTTGCGGAGCTGATCAGCTCGGACGACGCGCCCGGCGCCCTGGCGGCGATCCGCGCGGCCGAGACGACCGGTCGGCCCCTGGGGACGGCGGCCTTCGTCGCCGACCTGGAGCGCAGGCTGGGCCGTCCCATCGCACGTCGCGCACCGGGCCGAAAACCGACACGCGAACCCCAAGCCCAGCCGAGCTTGTTCTGACGGTCTCAGGGCGGGGTATGGTGCTCCTGTCCCCTTATTACCCGGGAGCGAATTCTGATCGAGATGGAAACCATGCGCCAGTGGGCGGCCCGCCAGGAGTGGCGGCTGACCAACAAGCCGCGACCGCCGGCGGGGTAGGGGCTGTCCGCCCGCTTCAGACCTTCATCCCGCCCGCCGCCAGCCGCGCGAACAGGGTCTTGGTCAGCGTCACATAGCCGGCCTGCGGGTCGTGGAAATAGAGCGGGCCTTTGATCTTGCCGGGGTCGTAGCCGTCGGCGACCATGTCCATCTTGCGGGTCTTGAAGGTGCCGGTGGTGTCCAGCGCCGGCAGGATACGCACGAACAGCGGCTGGGCGTAGGACGGCAGCTCATTGGCCACGCCATCGCCGAACACCTTGATGTCGAAGTCGGGGCCGACCACCAGGCCCGCCATGCCGGCGCGGCCCTCGGCGCCGGCTAGTTCGACGCCGTAGACCGTGGCTTCCTCAACGCCGGGGACGGACTGGA
>JANMVS010000511.1:0-17571 GCA_031392885.1 Verrucomicrobiota bacterium | reverse complement strand
TGACGGAAAACCGATTGCCGGCTTTCTTCCGGATGAAAATCTCCGGGGGCCTGATAATACACGTCCACTTTGACGCGCTCCACTTCCGCCCGATCGCGAATGCCCTTCAAGATGTGGGGGAAGGTGGCCATCACGACATTCTCCGCCGGGATGCCGATGAGGACGCCGACGGTCAGGGTGCGGGAGCTTTTTGAGTGACGGCGCGCGGCGCGGCCGGGACTCTGGCGATAGCCCAGTTCCTCCGCCATGCTGTGCACTTTGGCCCGGGTTTCCTCACTGATGGCGGGATGATTAGCGAGACTGCGCGACACCGTGGCGCGTGAGATTTTCAGACGCGTGGCTATGAGGTCTTGATTGACTGATTGCACTGCTAAGAAAGGGAAAACCTGGCGGATGCCGACGGGGTGGAGCGGGGGCGGCCGGCAAAATGGTGCTTAAAATGAAATGACAATCAAGATAATACATTATGCACGAAACTAAGATAAATATATAATTATTCATTATTATTTCAAAGGAATAACTTTAATAGTCATTAATTACAAATTACTAATGAATATTAAATAGTACTATCAAACAGTGCACACTGGCATGCACATAAATGTTGACAGTTCAGGGCTAATTTCATCTTTTCTCGGTGTTGCATCGAATGGTCGACGCAAACTAGTCCCTGATTCTTACCCCCTCTGTTTAGTTTTCAGTCGTTGCTTCTCCTCGGGGAGCTCTCGATGGGAAACTGGATCTTTGGTGGTAATACCAAACCCAAAAATCATCCCCGTTATGAATAACAAACAAAGCTCCGTGCTCCGTGCCGGATTGCTCGTCTGCTCCGCGCTGCTCGGCTTCTGGCCGGCGGTCGCTCGCTCCCAAGTGGCGGCCAAACCCGCCGACGCGGCCGCCAAAGTTGCCGCCGCTGATGAAGAAACCATTGTGCTCTCTCCGTTCAAAGTAAGCACGGAGAAGGACAAGGGTTATCAGGCAACCAATTCCGTTTCCGGCTCGCGCTTGAACACGGCGATCAAGGAAATCCCGATGCCCATCGAGGTCATCACGGAAAAATTCCTGCGCGACACCGGCTCCAACGATCTTCGCATGGGCTTGCGTTACAGCGCCGGGATTTTGCTCCAGTCGCAGAACGATCAGGGCGCGCAAGTCGGCGGAGTGTATCAGGGCCCGGGCGGCGTGAACAATCCGGAAGGCGCCACCGCCAACCGCAACCAGACCACCATCAAGATTCGTGGTTATGTGACGGACACCGTGCTGCGCGATGGGTTTCGCCGGCAGGCGGCGACCGATACGGTTAACATCGCCCGCGTCGAAGTCGTCCGCGGACCGGCTGCTTTGCTTTACGGCATCGGCAATTTCGGTGGCATCGTGAATTACCTGCCCAAGACTCCGGAAAGCAAAGCGCGCGGTGAAGCCACCCTGTCATTCGGTAGCAATAGTTTCAAGCGGACCAGCATCGATGTGACCGGACCCGCGAGCAACACGTGGGACCTGAACTATCTGGTCACGGCGGTCTATCAGGACACGAAGGACTACACCCAATACAGGAAAGAGTCCCACAATTTCATCTCCCCGGTCTTCAGCTTCAAGCCGACCAAGACGACCGAAGTGGTCATCGACTATGAAACGGGCAAGTCGCGCGCGTCCGGCATCGGCTTCAAGCAGATCCGCGGTGTCGCGGGCGTCGGCATCAACAACGATCAAAACGAACACGGTGGCTTCGTGACCTTCCCGGGCACCAATCCCCGCACGTTTCGTTGGAGCGGCCCGGATACTTATTATAACAACCAGGCCGACAACCTGAACCTCAAGGTCACCCAGCGGATCATCGAGAACATGACGCTCCTGGCGGGCTACAATCTTTCACATACTGATTTCCAGAGCCGCGATGTGCAGGGCAACTTCCGTTCCCTGACCGGTCCCTCCTCGCTGTATGCCACCGTGCTGCTCTCGCCGATCGATCAAGTGAGGGGTGACAGCAGCGGCAATGTGCCTTCCGGCCCGTCGCCCAACCAGACCTTCCAATACGGCTGGACCGACACCGACAGCAGCGTCACCCGCAACCAATCGCGCGTGGAACTGAACTACAGCTTCAAGCTGTTTGAGAAGTCCAACAAATGGATGCATATCAATAGCTCCGTGCTGCTCGGTCACTCGGAAGAAAAAAACAAAAGCGGCGCGAAGTACACCGGGGCGCTGGACAACGTATACAATTACAAGAGCCCCGCCGACCTGACGCCGATTCGATTTGGCCAGGGCAAGCAGGATAACGGCACCGCAGCCGGACTCGCGGGTGACACGCCCATGCGCCTCAGGAACAGCACCGACGCCACCTCGTGGAACAAGGGCGATTACGTTGTCTATCAAGGCAAGTTCCTGGATGACCGCGTGACCGTGGTTTCCGGTCTCCGGCGCGACGGCAACAACACCAACGTCACCAACAAGAACTTCATCAACAATACCACGAACACGACCAAGAGCCTGTTGCAGGTTGACCGGACACCACAGAACGGTGTTTCGATTCAAATCACCCGGGCGCTGTCGGTCTATGCGCTCAAAGCGGGCGGCATTCAGCCCAACTTCGATGGCAAGATCGATGTCAACGGCAAGGCCATGGGACCGATTCTCGCGAAGAGCAAGGAAGTCGGCATGAAGCTCGATCTCTTCAATGGCAAGGTCACCGGCACGATCAGCGCCTACAAGATCAAGCGCACGGGCACCCCGGTGCTCTACTGGTGGGCACCGACCACGAACCATGTGAACTTTGATCCGAAGAAGCCGATCGTTTACCAGGTGCCCGGTGACTCCTTGATTCCGAATGCGGCAATTTACAATGCGGCCGTGGCCGTGGGCACGGCGACCCCGGGCCAGGGCATTTGGACGGTCAATGGCCAGCGCTACGCCAACGGCTCTTCCGCCACGGGTGCGGCCTTCCTCGATTCGGTTTATGATTTCACGAAGGCCAATGGTGGCTGGCCGGGCTGGTTCTTCGGCACGGACAGCATTACCAATAATGCCTGGGGCAGCATCGCGACCGCCAGCGGTCAACCGTTGGAATATGTATCCGCCGAAGACTCCGCCAAGGGTTGGGATACCCAGCTGATGTTCAGCCCGACGAAAAACCTGCAAATCGTCGCCACCTATGCCCATGTCAACCGCGTCATCGACAGCGCCGGCAAATGGGCGAAATATCCCTATCCGGAAGATCGTTGGGCGGTCTGGTACTTCCCCAACAGCGACTGGGGTCTGGCCAATCGTCCTCTCGCAACGGTTTATAGCGACCCGAAGGACACTTCGACCTGGACCGGCATCGGTTTTGGTTCCGGCGAACGGCAGGATGACACCCCGGAGCATCAGGTCAGCCTCTTCGGCAACTACAGCTTCTCGGAAGGCAAGCTCAAGGGCCTGACGGTGGGCGCCGGTGGCTACTGGGAATCGCCTCGCGAATATATGTCGGGCGTCACCCACGGCGGCGGTCAGTTCATCACCGACAAGAACGGCAACCGCCTGATCTTGTCCACCGCGGCCCGCAAGAACGTCGACCTCTTCATCAAGTATAACTTCAAGTTCTCGGATCATAATGCCTCCGTGCAGCTGAACGTCTCCAACCTGTTGGATGACCAGAAGCGTTACGGCTTGATCTACTCCGACCCGCGCACGGTGCGGATGGAGTTCGACTACAAGTTCTAAGTTCTGAAAATGTCCAAGGTTTAGCTCACGCGCACCAGCTTTCACGCTGGTGCGCGTTGTTTATGTCGGTTCTGCTAGCCCGGATCTATCACCCTCCCCCCGGCCTTTGGCCGTTAACCCCACCTCCAACTCCTGCCTGCCGTGTCCGCCCCTCCTGAACAACGCCTCTCCTTCCGGGAAAAATTCGCCTATGGTCTGGGCGACACCGCCTCAAATTTCTATTTCCAGGCGTTCAATCAGTTCCTCGCCTATTACTATATCGATGTCCTCGGCATCAAGAATTCAGCGGCCGGCTGGCTGATGGCGACAATGCCGATCATCGTGGCGATGCTGAATCCGGTCATTGGCCTGGTGGCCGACCGCACCAACACGCGCTGGGGCAAGTTCCGCCCCTGGATCCTGTGGGGCGCGCTGCCCTATGGCGTGCTGGGCTATGTCATGTTCGCCAACCCGGGCTTCGGTCCGCACGGCACGCTGGTTTACGCGTACATCACCTACACCCTGACCTTGATCGCCTATGCCGCCATCAATACGCCGTATGGCGCCCTCATGGGCGTGATGTCGCCGTCGTCGGCGGACCGCACATCCCTTTCCTCCTACCGCTTTGCCTGTGCCTTCACCGGCACCCTGTTGATCGGCTGGCTCGTTCCCTGGATGAAGGAAGCCCTTATTCCCACCGGCGGGAACCCGGCGGACGGGTTCCGCAACACCATGGCGATCTTCGCGGTCATCTCGGTGGGCATGTTCTTCTATACCTTTGCCAACACCCGCGAGCGCGTGACTTCGCCGCCCAATCAAGGCACGTCGATCGGCCCCGACCTGCTGGATCTCACCCGCAACAAGCCTTGGCTGGTGCTGTTCTTCGCCGCGTTCCTCAACCTGGCCAATGTCGGCCTGCGCAGCGGCGCGGGCATTTTCTATTTTAAATACTGCGTGGGCAGTGAATCCAGTCTCGGCACCTTCAATCTTGTCGGTTTCCTCTGCTTCATCGCCGGGGCGCTCTCCACCAAGCTTTTCACCCGCTATTTCGCCCGGCGTTCGCTCATGATCAGCCTGACCATCGTGAACGCGCTGGGGATTGGTCTCTGCTACTTGGTCGACCCCCATAATCTGCCACTCCTGTATGCACTCAACATCATCGGCAGCTTTGCGGCGGGGCCGACGCCCGCGATCGTCTGGTCTTTTTATGCTGACACCGCGGACTACGGCGAATGGAAGTTCGGCCGTCGCGCCACCGGGCTGATTTTTTCCGCAACCGTCATGGTGCAAAAGATCGGCCTCGCCATCGGCAGCGCCATGATCGGCTGGTTGAACAACTATTACGGTTTCGTGGCCAATGCAGTGCAGACGCCCCGCGCGGTGCACGGCCTGATCCTATTGTTCAGCCTGCTGCCCGGGGCGCTCGCCCTGCTCTCCGGACTTTCCATCGTGTTCTACCAGCTCGACGAACCGACCGTGAAGCAGATCGAACGCGAACTGGCCGCGCGCAAGCCGGCGGACCCACTGCCCGCCGGAGCGTAAACCAGCGGCATACCCTCCATGCCTCGCTCCGGCCGATTCTCGTTTGCCACCCTGGTGCTACTTGGCCCCCTGATGCTCTCCGCCCGTTCCACTCCGGTCTGGTCAGTCTTTGAGACGGCCCGGGACAACGCCCACCGGCTCAGTCCCGTCGCCGGGCCCGCGGCCGCCGTCTCCAGCGCGACGGCGCTGGCGCTCGACCCGGCGCAGCAGTTCCAGGAGATGACCGGGTTTGGCGGGGCCTTGACGGAGTCATCCGCGTGGGTCCTGGCGCAGGTGTCCGCCGAAAAACGCGCCGAGGTGCTCCGTCGCTACTACGATCCATTGGACGGCATCGGCTACACGCTGGCGCGCACCCACATTAACAGCTGCGATTTTTCGCTCAATATCTGGGCGCTCGATGAGACGCCGGGCGACTACGACCTGCTGAACTTCACGCTGGCTCCCATGCGCCACTGGGTGCTGCCGCTGCTGCACGATGCGAACCGCGCGGCGGGCGGAAAATTGCGGATCCTGGCCTCGCCGTGGAGTCCGCCGGCGTGGATGAAGACCAACAACCGGATGGATGACGGCGGCTCCCTGCGCAGTGAATACGCCTCGGCTTGGGCGCGGTATTACGTCAAGTTCGTGCAAGCCCTGGCGACAGAGGAGAAACTCCCCATTTGGGCCCTCACGGTGCAAAATGAGCCGGAGGCGAAGCAGGTCTGGGAATCCTGCCTCTATACGCCGGAGCAGGAACGCGATTTCGTGCGCGACCAGCTTGGGCCGGCGTTGCAGCAGGCCGGGTTGGCGGGGGTGAAACTCATCGGCTGGGATCACAATCGTGACCGGATCGAAGCCCGGGCCTCGGCCTTGCTCGCCGATCCCGCTGTCGCCCGTTATTTCTGGGGCCTCGGCGTGCACTGGTATGTGAGCAATGACTTTGCCGCCTCTTCCCGCGTGCACGCGCTGTATCCTGACAAGCCCATCCTCTTTACCGAGGGCTGTTGGGAAGGTGGGACCAAACTTGGCATCTGGGAGCACGGCGAGGGTTACGCCCGGCAGATGATTGGCGATTTCAGCCATTGGGTGGGCGGATTCTTCGACTGGAACATCGTGCTCGACCAGCGGGGCGGGCCCAATCATGTCGGCAACTTTTGCGACGCGCCCGTCCTGATCGATACCCACACGAAGGAGGTGCGTTATACGCCCGCGTTTTATTACATCGGGCATTTCAGCAAATTCGTGCGGCCGGGCGCGCACCGCATCGCCTCCCGGGGCGGTCCGACCGCGCTGCAATCCGTGGCTTTCGCCAATCCGGACGGCTCAGTGGTGACGGTCGTGCTCAACGAGAGCGACCTGGCCGTCAGCTTCCCGCTCTCGGTCGCGGGCGAGGCGGTCGCGTGCAGCATCCCGGCTCATGCCATTCAAACCTACGTTCGCCCTATTAAATGAACACTCCTGGCCTTCTTTCTCGGTTCGTTCTGCTGGCAGTTGCATCCGGCCTCGTCCCGGTGGTCCGGGCGCAGACGCCGCCGGAGCCCGCGGCTCCCGCGGGCTGGAAACTTATCTGGCACGATGAATTCACCGCCCCGGGACTGCCCGATCCCTCCCATTGGGGTTACGACGTGGGTGGCGACGGGTGGGGCAACCACGAACTGCAATACTACACCGCCAAGCGCGCGGAAAACGCCCGGGTGGAAAACGGCCACCTGATCATCGAAGCACGACGCGAGTCGTGGGAGAAGTCGGCTTACACCTCGGCCCGAGTGGTGACGAAAAACAAAGGCAACTGGTCAGCCGGCCGGTTCGAAATCCGGGCGAAGCTGCCGCTGGGCCGCGGCACCTGGCCGGCCATCTGGATGCTGCCGGTCGAGTGGAACCTGGGCGACGGCCACTGGCCGGACAACGGCGAGATCGATATCATGGAGCACGTCGGCCATGAGCCGGGCATTGTGCATGCCTCGACGCACTCCCGAAAAAATCAGTGGCGCAACAATACCCAGCGCACGGCCACCATTCCGGTGCCCGATGCCGGTACGGCTTTTCATACTTATGCCCTGGAGTGGGACGCGGAGGAAATCCGGGTTTACGTGGATGACCGGCACTACTTCACCTCCCGGAAGCAGGGCGGTGACTGGACCACGTGGCCGTTTGAGCGGGATTTTTACCTCGTCTTGAATCTGGCGGTGGGCGGCGACTGGGGTGCGGTCAAGGGCATCGATAAAAAGGCGTTTCCCCAGCGGATGGAGGTTGATTACGTGCGCGTGTTTCAACGCGAAGCCGCTCCGGCTCCGGCGCGATGACTCGCCCCAATGCTATATGTCGAGAGAAATGACGACTTGGAATGAATAGGCAGGGCGAGTCGTCCCCGACGAGCCGCACGCGCGAACGGCTCATCCGGAGGATTCGCCCTACCCGCGATTCGGTCACTTTTATCCATACTCCTCATACTAGTCACCTCAAGCTGCTGCACTCTACACCAAGATCGCCAAGATCACGAAGGCTCGCCTCGGCTCGGGAATTTCTCTGCGAACTTTGCGATCTTCGTGTAAAAGCTTTGGGCGTTTGGTATCATTCAATGTCATGACCTCGGTAACCAATCCCATTCTGCCCGGGTTTCATCCCGACCCCAGCATCGTGCGGGTGGGGGAGTGGTATTACATCGCCAACTCGACTTTTGAGTGGTGGCCGGGCGTGCGGATTCACCGCTCGCGCGACCTCGCCAACTGGGAGCTGGCCGGCTACGCGCTCACCCGCAAATCCCAGCTCGACCTGCGGGGCAACCCGGATTCCGGCGGCGTCTGGGCGCCCTGTCTGAGTTTCGCCGACGGACGATTCTGGCTGATCTATTCCGATACCAAGGCGCTCAACGGCAGCTTCAAGGATGTGCGCAACTACCTCGTCATGGCCGAGCGGATTGAAGGCCCGTGGTCGGAGCCGGTCTACCTGAACGCCAGCGGTTTTGATCCCTCGCTGTTCCACGACACCGACGGCCGCAAATGGCTCGTCAATCAGCTCTGGGATCCGCGACCGGGCCGCAAGGCCTTCGCCGGCATCGTGCTCCAGGAATACTCCGGGGTGGAGCAGCGATTGATCGGCGCGCCGGTGAATATTTTTCGCGGCAGTTCGCTCGGGGTCACCGAGGGCCCGCACCTTTACCGCCAGGACGGCTATTATTATCTCGTCACGGCGGAGGGCGGCACCGGCTACGATCATGCGGTCACGGTTGCGCGTTCCCGTTTGCTGTCCGGCCCCTATGAGGTGAGTCCGCATCACCCGCTGCTGACGGCGCGGGGCCAGCCCGATCACCCGCTGCAAAAGGCGGGACACGGTTCGCTGGTCCAGGCGCCCGCTGGCCGCTGGTATGTGGCTTTTCTTTGCAGTCGGCCGCTCGGTCCCAAGCGCCGCTGCATCCTCGGCCGGGAAACGGCCCTGCAGCCGCTGGAATGGCCGGAGGGCGGGTGGCCGCGCCTGGCGCCGGGAAATCTGCCTGCCGTGCACTTTGCCCTGCCCGGTGTCGCCGTGGTGCAGGACTATCTGCCGGAATTCACCGATGATTTCGCCGCCACCGAACTTCATCCCCAGTGGAACACCCTGCGCGAGCCGGCCGATGCGAGCTGGCTGTCGCTCACGGCACGCCCGGGCTTTCTGCGTCTGCGGGGACGATACTCGCTGAGTTCCGCGTTTGACCAGAGCCTCGTTGGCTTCCGACTCCTCCATCAACGGTGCACCATCACTACCCGGCTCGATTTCACACCGCGCAGTTTTCAACAGACCGCGGGGCTCGCCCTTTACTACAACACGGGTAATTTCTACTACGCCTGCGTCACGCGGGGCGATGCCGGTGGCCGCGAGTTGCGCATCCTTGCCGCGGTGAATGGTCAGTCCAGCGAACTCCTCGCCCCAGCGTATGCGCTGCCGGAGACGGGAACGGTGACGATTTCGGCCGACCTCACGGACGGGGTGCTTAGTTTCAGTGTCGGCCTGGCGAACGCCCCGGCGATCGAGGTCCTCGCCGGAATTGACGCCACGACACTCTCGGACGACCACGTCAACGAAGGCGAGGGCTGGGGCTTCACCGGCGCGTTCGCGGTGCTCTGCACGCAGGACAGCGGGGACGCCTTACGGCCGGCGGACTTTGCGTCTTTTCACTATTCCCGAAAGTCATGAAAACAAAATTTATCCGGAGTGCTCTGTTTGGCCTGGGGTTGCTCACGGGAGCCGGGGCGCAACCGGTGCGCGTCGAGTTGAAGGAGACGGCCGCGGGCTTCGAACTGCGGCGGGCCGGCGAACCGTTCTTTGTGCGCGGCGCGGGCGGCGTCCAGCACCTGGAGCGGCTGGCGGCTTCCGGCGCCAACTCGGTGCGCACCTGGGGCACGGATCAAACGGAGGAGGTCATCGACCGGGCGCAAAAAGCCGGCCTGACCGTTTGCGCCGGACTCTGGATCGAACATGAGCGCAACGGTTTTAACTATGATGATCCCGTCGCCGTGCGGGCCCAGATCGCCCGGCACAAGCTGGCGGTGGATCAGTTTAAAAATCATCCGGCCCTCCTGCTTTGGTCCGTGGGGAATGAAGTCGAGGCTCGCTCGACCAATCCCAAAGTCTGGGACACGATCGAAACGGTCGCGGCTTACATCAAAAAAACGGATCCCAACCATCCGGTGATGGTGGTGACGGCGCATGTCTCAGCCGAAGCGGTGGCGCACATCCGCCAGCGCTGTCCTTCGGTTGACCTGCTGGGCTGCAACTCGTACGCGGGCCTGAAGGTGCTGGCGCAGGATGTGCGCAAGTCTGGCTGGCCCGGCGCCTACCTCGTCACGGAGTGGGGCTCGGACGGCAACTGGGAGGTGGACAAGACCCCGTGGGGGGCGGAAATCGAACTCACGAGCACGGAGAAGGCGTTCCAGTATGCGCTGCGTTATCCGCTCATTCTGATGGATATTCAGTGCTGCTTGGGGAGCTACGCTTTCTACTGGGGGCAGAAGCAGGAGACGACCCCCACCTGGTTTAATCTCTTCCTTGAGGATGGGGCCGAGACCGAGACCATCGAGGTGCTGCAATTTCTCTGGTGTGCCCGCAGTCCCGCGGTGGCCGCGCCCCGGATCACCCCGCTGCGACTCAATGGGGTCGGCGCCGCCGCCGGCCTGAGGGTGGCGGCCGGCGAGCCCGTGCAGGCAGGGTTCGCGCTTGCCCGTGGCGAACCCGGCGAAGTGCAGGTGAAGTGGACCCTCCAGCCCGAGAGCCGGGACAAGCGGTTTGGCGGTGATCATGAGCAGCGGCCCCGGGACTTGAAGCTACCCGCGATCGCCGCCACCGCAGATCAAACCCGGTTGAATTTTCCGGCGCCGGCTCAAACCGGAGCGTACCGATTATACGTCACCGTTTACGGACCCGGCGGCAAGGCGGCCACCGCGAATTTTCCCTTTTTGGTCGCGGCCACGTCCAAATGATGCCGCGCTTGCTGCTCGCCTTGGTGCCGGTCTCATTGCTCGCGGCCACGCTGCCGGCGGTCTCCTTCTATCCTGAGCGTCTGGAAGACGCCCAGGCGGTCTATGTCACCAAGGAGAACTTTCCGGTGCAGGCCGATGGCGTGGCCGATGATACCGCCGCCCTGCAGCAGGCGATTGACCGGGTGCAGGAGACAACCCGCCGGGGGATCGTCTTTCTGCCGGAAGGCCGCTACCGGCTGACGCGGTCCCTGCTGGTCTGGAGCGGCATACGCCTGATTGGCTGCGGGGCAAAGCGCCCCGTGCTCGTGCTGGCCCCCGCCACACCGGGCTATCAAACCGGCGAGGGCAAATACCTCGTGCATTTTGTCAGCGAACGGCCGGCCGCGCCGAACCGGCCGGTGCGCGACGCCAACCCCGGCACCTTTTACTCGGCGATGAGCAACATCGACCTCGAGATCGGCGACGGCAATCCCGCCGCCGTCGGGGTCCGTTCACATTATGCGCAGCATTGCTACCTCGCGCACATGGATATCCGGATCGGGTCGGGCCGGGCCGGCGTGGAGGAAGTCGGCAACGAGTCCGAAGATTTGCATTTCTACGGGGGCGAATTCGGCATCACGACCCACAAGCCTTCCCCCAGCTGGCCGTTTCTGCTCATCGATTCCTCTTTCGAAGGCCAGCGCCGGGCGGCGATTGAAACCGAGGAGGGCGGTCTCACCCTCATCCGCACGCAGTACCGGAACCTGCCGACCGCCGTGCTGGTGCGGGCGGATCGCTCCGAACAACTCTGGATGAAGGATTCGCGCTTTGAGAATCTCTCCGGACCCGCGCTGGTAATCAGCGACGAGCACAGCGCCCGGACGCAGATCAATGTGCAGGGCGCCGTCTGCGCCAATGTCCCGGTCTTTGCCCGTTTTCGCGAGAGCGGGCGGGAAGTGGCCGGCCGCGGGCCGATTTACCGGGTGCAGGAGTTCTGCCATGGCCTGCAGTTCGCCGGTCCCGGTGCGCGGGGCGAACTGCAGACGTTGATCGACGCGGCCGGGCTCAGCGTCCTGCCGCCGCCGGTTCTTTCGGACATTCCCCGTCTGCCGGCGCAAGCCGGGTGGGTCAACTTGCGTACCCTGGGCGCCAAGGGCGACGGAGTCAGTGACGACACGGATGTGCTCCGCGAAGCCATCGCCCGGCATCGCACCCTCTATCTGCCCAGCGGCCGGTACCGCGTGCGCGATACGATCACCCTCAAGCCGGATACCGTGCTCATTGGCCTGAATCCCGCCACGACGCAGATCCTGCTCACCGATTACACCGCGGCATTTCAAGGGGTCAATGGCCCGACGGAAGCCCCGACGCCCTCTAACCTGCCGGGCGTGCCCCGGAGTTTCCAGGAGCTACTCCCTTTCCCCGGCACCGGAGCCCCCAAGGCTCTGCTGGAAGCGCCTCCGGGTGGCACCACGATCATCAGCGGTCTCGGGCTTGACACCGGCGGAATCAACAATCGCGCGGTGGGACTCAAATGGATGGCGGGAGTGAATTCGCTGGTGAATGACGTGCGCTTGCTCGGTGGTCATGGGACCTATGGGCCGGATGGGCAGTGGCTCGACATCTACAACAACACTCGCACGGCCGATGCCGATCCCCGCCGGCGGTGGGATGCGCAATACCCCAGCCTGTGGGTGACCGCGGGCGGGGGTGGCACCTTCAAGGGTATCTGGACGCCGAGTCCGTTTGCCTCGGCGGGAATCGCCATCACCGATACCAGCACTCCCGGTCGGATCTACGCCCTGTCGAGCGAGCACCACGTTCGCCATGAAGTGAAGCTCCGCAACGTCGCCAACTGGGAAATCTACGCGCTGCAGACCGAGGAAGAGCGCGGCGAGAGCCCGCACGCGCTGCCGCTCGAGATTGATCGCTGCAGCCATCTCACCTTCGCCAACTTATTTATCTATCGCGTGGACCTGGACACGCCGTTCCCCACCGGCATCAGGGTCACCGCATCCCGTGACCTCAACTTTCGTGGTCTGCACGTCTACAGTCCCGGGAAGCTCTCGTTTGACAACACGCTCATCGACGCGCAGCAGGGAACGCCGGTCCGCGCCCGTGAAATTGCCTGGCTCAAGGTCTCCGGCCAGCCGCGGGCGTCGCCTGCCGTGGCGACCTCGGCCGTGCTCGAACCGGGGGCCCAGCTTGAGCTGCTGGCTGGTGGCTTCAATAATATCGACGGTCTGGTCGCCGATGCGGCGGGCAATGTCTGCTTTGTGGACCAGCGCTGGAACTCCGTCCATCGCTGGTTGCATGCCAGCCGCAAGGTTGAGGTGATCACGCAGGCGGCCTTGCAGCCCGTGGCCCTGGCCCTTGACCGCAGCGGCCGCCTGCTGATCGTGTCGCGGCATGGCAATGTCTATGCCCTTTTGCCCGGCGCGAACGAAATGCAGCTCGAAGTTCTGGCGCCCTCGACCGCGTCCGCCCATCCCGGGGCCACCGCCTGGCTGCCCGTCAATCGCTGGCGTGACAGTCATGACTGGCTCACGGCCAGCACCCGGCGCGAGCCGTTGCACTATGTCTCGGCTGACGGCAGTGCCTTTATCCCCGCGCCCGATTCCTATCCCTTGATCGGCCAGCCCGGCCGTAACCGTGGCCTGGGTACCGTGGATCTGGCCCGGACTTATGCCCTCGTCCCGGCTGTAATGGGGCGACCATTCTACGCCTCCGACGAATTCAGCCAGAAAACCTGGAGCTTTACGGTGCAAGCGGACGGCATGCTGACCGAGCCGCGACTCTTTGCCGGGGAAGGCGAGGCCGGCACCGCGGTTGACGCGGAGGGCAACGTTTACGTCTGCGCGGGACAGGTATTCATCTACGACAAGACAGGCCGGTCATTGGGCATGATTGATGTGCCCGAGCGCCCGAGTGCGCTGGCCTTCGGGGGAGCCGACGGGCGAACGCTGTTTATTGCCGCCCGCAGCTCGCTCTATGCCGTCCGGACCAAGGCAGCCGGCTGGTAACCTGGGGCCTAGCCCGCATATTTCACACTCCCAGCGACTTTTATGTTCGTCCAACTACGGATGGACCGCGTGTCATCGAAAGCGGGCAGGCAATGCGGGCTAAAAAACAAAACCGCCTGGCGGTTTTGTCATCAGCCCGGATGCCATGGCGCCTCCAACGGCCGGACGAATCTCTGAACACTCTGGAGCTTCGCTGGAGAGCAAAGTATGAAATATCCGGGCCAGTCAGGACCGGTTGTAAATGCCGCCGGTCACCGGGTGCGACGACCGTCTCTCTCAATGGGCGAGGAGTCGCTTGAACTCATCCAGCCGGGCCTGGTCACCGGCTTGCTGCGCGGCGTTCAACCCGCGCTGCAGCACGGCCTCGGCGTCCGCCGGGCGGCCGATTTTTTGCAGGACCAGGCCGTACTCGAGATAGCCGGAGGGATCGGCGGGTTGGACGCGGACATAATGTTCAAAGGCCTCCGCCGCCTCCGTCCAGCGGGTGCGTCGCTCCGCCAGCCGACCTGTTTCGCGGAGGAGGAGGGCGAAATCCGGGGCCACGGCGAGCCCGGCGCGAAATTGCCGGTCGGCTGCGGTCACGTCTCCGGTTTGACCCGCCGCCCGGCCCTTGAGCAGATGCCAGGAAGCGACCAGGCGCTGCGCATTGGGCTCCTCCGGATCGAGCGCGTACACCTTGAACACGCTGGGTTCCGCAGCCACAAAATCGCCGGCATCCAGCTCCAGGGCGGCGAGGGCAAACAGCGCCTCCGGGTAGTCAGGTCGCATGGCCAGGGCCCGGGAGATCGCCGTCTTGGCCTCACCGGGCCGGCCAAGTTCGATCAGACTCAGCCCCAGCTGATATTGGGCCTCGGTCAGCGTCGGATCCAGCCGGAGCGCTTCCCCCAGGGCGGAGACGGCGGCGGCGTGCTGGCCGGCGTCATGCCGCGCCAGGCCCAGAGCCGCGTGCAGATCGCCCCGCTCGGGCCAGCGCCCGACCGCCTGCTGCATGATCGCGATCGCCGCCTCCGGCTGCTGTGTCGTGCAGAGCAGTCGCGCGAGGAGGAGGCGCATCTGCGGCTCAGCGGGAAACTGGGCCACGGCTTGCTCGAGGAGCGCGCGCGCCTCGGCCGGGCGTTCCAGTTTGACGTACAGGTCGGAGAGCAATTCCCAGCCGAGCGGATTGGCCGCTTCGTGCGCGGCCAGCCCAATTGCTTTTTTCAGCAGAGTTTCCGCTTCGCCGAAACGTCCCTCGCGCCTCATCGTCACGGCGCGCAACATCAGGCGGTTGGAGTCAAAGCATAGCTGGGTCAGGTCATCCACCCAGGGATCTTCCGTGCTGATGACGAGTTCGCTCTCGATCGCGCGCCGGCGCTCCTGCGTCGCCCCGACCGGGTCGTGGGCCGCGTCGAGCAGACCGGCGAGTAATTCGTGAACGTCCTTGATGCCGGGGTGGCCGCGCGCCAAATCCCGCAGACGGCGGAGGGTCGATTCCCCGCCGCCGCCCTGCATGACTTCGAACTGGATGAGATGGTAGGCGGCCCGCACTGAGTCAGGGGCGGCGGCGAACGCCCGGATGAAACACTCCCGCGCCCGGTCATTCGCTCCGCGTTTCGTCAGCAGTTCTCCGAGGCGCAGCCAGGCGGGGGCATAAGTCGCGTCCCGTTCGACGGTCACCTGCCAAGCTGCTTCCGCTCCGGCCCCGTCACCGGCGCGCCAGCGCAGATCCGCGAGCAAGCAGGGCCAGCGGGCATTTTTGGGATCCAGTTGACGCAGGGCGGCGAGCGCGCGTTCCGCCTCGGCCGGATAACCGTTGGCACAATACAGGGTGGCCAGCCTGCCGAGGGCTTCGAGGGGAGCCCGGACCGCTCGTACCGCCGAGCTTTCCGCTTGAATCCGTTGTTTCAATTCAGCGGGCCAGCGGCGCAGATCGGGCAGGGCCGCCACGCCGGCGATCGCTTGGGCGGCCCGGGCCTGCTGCTGCCTGAGATGCCAGGCCGACCAGAGACCTGCCACGCTAACCGCCAGCACGACCGTGAAGAGGATGAGGGGCCGGCGCGGCACAGACTTCATCTTACCGGCGCCGCCAGAGTGTGACGCGGCTCATTTGGGTGTAGGGCGGATAGACATGAAAGCCGCCGGTGACCAGTACGGGCACGCCGTTGCCGTCCAAATCCCCGGCCGCCAGTGTGACCATCCAGGTCGGCTCATGAGCCAGCGTCACGGGGGTGAAGTTTTCGTGGCCGTCATTCAGCCATGCGGTCATCGCGGCGGCCGAGGCATTGAGGTTATTGTTGAAAGCCGAGACCGTCACCAGGTCCAGGTGCGCATCGCCATCGCCCCGGAGATCCACGGCGACCGGGCTGTAGCAACCGGGACTGTCGCCAATGCGGTGGTAGGCGAAGGCGCCGTTGCCCTGATTTTCCAGCCACTGCAGACCGTGCCAGGGCGCCGGGGCCGCAAAGGCGCTGTTAAAGCCATCGCCGTTGCTGATAACCAAGTCGGGCCGGCCGTCGCCATTGAGGTCGGCGGTGATCATCCCGCTGCTGCCATATTCCAGATTGGTGGTTTTCCAAGGGACCGTGTCGGTAAATTCACCCTGGCCGCGATTGCGAAACAAATGCACCTGGCCGTACACTTGCGAGGAATCCTGCGAGACGAGGGCGGCGATATCAACTTTGCCGTCCTGGTCAAAGTCCGCCACGGGCGTCATGATGGTGCCGGGAATATCCAGCAAAAGGTGGGTGCGGAATTTCCAGTCCCCGAGGTTCTCCAGCCAGCGCAACTCCCCCTGGATGTAACCAAACTGGCCTGCCACCAGGTCGACACGGCCATGGCCGGCCAGATCGGCGCCGCGGACATCGGTGACGCGCGCGATGTTTTCGGCCACCACGTGATTGCGAAAGCGGCCGCCGCCCAGATTCTCGAGCACGATAATTTTCCCAATCCGGTCGTTGTTGGGCAAAATCTGCCCCATGCTGGCCACCAGCACGTCCAGTCGGCCGGAGCCGGTGAAATCGCAGACCGCAACATGGGCCGGACCCGGCACCGGATCGCCAATATATTGTTCGGTGAACACTCCCCGGGGATACTGGCGGATCCAGCCGATGCGATTCGCGGCGGCGTCGCAGACCAGGATATCCTGAAAACCGTCCTGATCGAGATCGGCGATGGCCACATGGGTGATCATCGGATGGTCCTTGAGGGGAAACCCGACCGGCTCCCATGCATAACTCAGCGTGGGGGGCGCCGCGACACCCGTGGCGGGTAGGGCCGTCAGACTGGGCAGCGGCCGCTTCAGCCATAACAGGGTAAACCCAATTCCGACCGTAGCGGCGGCAAGCAGCGCGAGCGCTCCGAGCGCGGTGACAACAGGTTTTGACATGGCGGGAGTGGATCCGGCTTCGCGCCCGTCTAGCCCGCATATCCCGAGCAGCCGCGAATGCGGAAAAAGATTTGGCCCAGGGTGTGGTTTCGGTTGCGAGAAGAGGGTGAAATATCCGGGCTAGAACAGTGAATAAATGAACGGGGCGACCCCCGAGCCACCCAGCACCACCAGCACACTGACCAGCACCAAGAGCACCAAAATCGGGGTCAGCCACCACTTATTGTTGTGCAGGGCAAAATGGAGAAACTCCGCGAGCGCGCCTTTCGGTCTGGCTTCCGCTTCTTCCTTGAAGGTGCTTTTCTTGGCCATGGTTAGTTTTGCCGAAAGTAGCTGGCGATGGATTTGGGATTCGTGCGCTCCTGCCAATAGCTGGTGGCTTTGGCGTCGAAGCGGCGGGTGAGAGGGTCGTAGCGGAGCAGACGCATGATCAGACCAATGGGAGTGAAGACCAGGTAGTAGATGATGGCGAGCACGACATGGGAAACGACAAATCCGATGGGGTAGGTCGCATAACTCAAGGCGATATACACCAGCCGCAAGCCCCGCAGGAAAAATA
>JANMVS010000508.1:0-4264 GCA_031392885.1 Verrucomicrobiota bacterium | reverse complement strand
TCCCTGCTGGAGGCGATCGGTGACATGACCGCCACTTCACAACTTTCCGGCCTTCCGGCCACGGGGCCGGATCATTGGCGCCGACTCTCCGGCGGCGTGCTGGCGGATGGACTCACCAGCACCGTGGCAGCCTTGTTCGGCGGCTTTCCAAGCGCTGTTCGGCTTGGTGGCGGTCTCAGGGCTTCGGCTGATATTGCGCGAAAGTCTGGGGCAACGGGAGGGGATGATCGTCGCCTTGTCCTTGGGGGTGGGTCTCGGGTTGCCCACCCAGCCCGGCCTGCTGGAAGGATTGCCGATGATCGTCCAATCCGTGATGGCCTCGAGTATTTCGGCCGGCGGATTCACCGCCCTCGTCCTGAATCTCGCCTGGCCAAAGCGGGCGGCGTAACTCCCGCCGCTTGCCGCAGCAGCCAAGGCACCGCGGCACTGGCGGCGGTCGGCAAAATGATTTGGAGTCCGGCCGTGAGGCCCGATGGCAAGGGCACGGGTATAGTCAACACAGGCAGCCCGCCCAAACTGGCGGGTGCAGTGAGGGTGAGCAGTTGCTTGCGGGCCTCCGGCGTGCAGTCGGATTTCCGCAAGGCCGGGAAGGGCGTGGCGGGTAAAATGAGATAGTCGTGGCTCGCGAAATATTGCCGGAAGGCCGCTCGCACGGTGGCGATGGTGGCCTGCGCCTGCCTGAGTTGCTCCGGCAGGTAACGGCCGCCGTCGGTGAACCGTTGCCAGATGCTTGGCGTGTAGTGCTCGTGGTAGGGTGCGAGCCATTCGCGATGGACCTGGTGGGCCTCACTCAGCGCCGTGACTGTGTAGGCCTCGGTCGCATTCTGCCAGCTATTGAGCAGCGCTCCGGTGGTTGCCCGATCTGCCGGCTGGGCCATGGTCGCCGCAGCGCGGTTACCAGCGGCCGCCGTGTCTGGATCAAATGAAATACCCAGAGCGCTCGCCGGCAGGTAACAGCCGCGGGGCTCTGGGCGCGTCGGGTAGGGCGAGTCCTCCGGACGAGCCGTTCCCACGCCAGGCCGGCCCGGCTCGTCCAGCATGTCCGCCATAGCCTTGGCGACGGCGGAAGGACTCGCCCTATCTGCGGTCAGGCACTGCCACATCGTCAGCATGTCCGCCGCATGAGCGGTGAACCACCCGGCAGAATCCATGGACGGGGATAATGGGACGGCGTCGCGAATGAACTCATCCAGCGGGCTGAGCCGGAACCCATACACCCCGCAGAACGCCGCGGGCACGCGTACCGAGCCGACGGTGTCGGTCCCGATGGCAAACGGGACAACCCCGGCGGCGACCAGCGAAGCCGATCCGCTGCTCGAGCCGCCGGAGACTCGGTCGGGGAAATACGGATGGGGACAGTCACCGTAATGCGTGTTGTCGCCGAAAAGCCCGGCGGCGAATTCGACCAGATGGGTCTTGCCCGCGCAGGCGGCGCCGAGCTCCGCTAGGCGGAGGGCGATGGCACTGTCGTGCGTCGGAGTGCCCCGCGCCAGGTGAAGGAAGGTCGATCCGGCGCGAGTTGACACGCCGGCCAAATCAAACAGGTCCTTGAGCAGATAGGGGAGGCCTCGCAGCGGATGGAGTTGGTTTTGGGGAGGGACGATCTCCTGATCGTCTGCGGCCCGTCGGGAGACGGGCCCTCCAAGTGACGCCGCGAGGTCGGCTTCGGGCCGCAGCCAGGCGAGGGCGGCTGTACGCAGATTGGCCGGCAGTGAGGCGAGGCGCTTCTGGACGGTGTGCGCGGCCTCGGCCGCGGACATGGATTGCCACGCCGCAAACGGCAAAGTGGCTGGCGTTTTAGGCGCGATTGTATCCATTCAGAAAACTTCATGCCATCCGCCGCGCCCATCGTCAATTTTTCCTCGCTGCAGAAGCGCTATGGCGCCGGGCCGCTCGTCCTCGATGCCATCAGCCTCACCGTGCAGCCGGGGGATTTTATTTCGTTCATCGGCCCGAGTGGCTGCGGCAAGTCCACGGTGCTCAAGCTGGTGTCCGGACTCAGCCCGGGAAGCGCGGGTGAACTGACCGTGATGGGAGTGAAGCCGCGGCAGGCACGCGACCGGCAGGCGTTCATTTTTCAGGATGCCACGTTGCTCCCGTGGCTGACGGCCCGGCTGAACGTGGAAATCCCGCTGCGGTTGCGCGGCCTGGCGTCCGGCCCGCGGCAGGCGAAGGCGCGGGAGATGCTTTCGCTCGTGGGACTGGCCAACGTCGCGGACTATTATCCCCGCCAGCTTTCCGGTGGCATGAAAATGCGCGTGTCCATCGCCCGGGCTCTTACCCTTGCGCCGCAGTTGCTGCTCCTCGACGAGCCCTTCGGCGCGCTCGACGAGATGACGCGGAACCGGCTGAACGAGGAGCTGCTGGCCGTGCGCGCCCAGTCGCCCTTCACCGCGATGTTTGTCACCCACTCGGTCACGGAGGCGGTTTTCTTGTCCAACCGGATCGTGGTCATGACCGCGCATCCGGGGCGGTTGCACGCCGAGGTGCCGGTGGATTTTCCATATCCCCGCCGGCCGGAACTGCGGGCCCGACCCGACTTTCAGGCCAAGGTCAACGAGGTGTCGCGGCTGCTGCACGAGGTGGAGGAACCGGTGACCGCATGAAAAAGTATTCGCCCCTCCTGACCTGGATCCTGCCGGCGGTAAGCGGCCTGCTGTTCGTGGCGCTCTGGTATGGCGTGCGCCTGGCCAGCGGCCTGCAAAGCTGGATATTGCCCACCCCACTCGAGATCATGGCGGCGGCGGGGCATGAACACGCGCGCTTGCTGGCCGCCGCCGGACACACGGCCCGGGGCGCGCTGGGCGGGTTTTTGCTGGCGGCCATCATGGGCTTTATGACCTCGCTGCTGCTTGGTTTGTCCAAATCCCTGCGCGCGAGCCTGTATCCCTGGCTGCTCGTGCTGCAGATGACGCCGGTGATTGTGCTGACCCCGATCATCATGCTGTGGGCCGGCCCCGGCATGCCGGGCATCATCACCATCACGTGGCTGATCAGTTATTTTCCCATTGTCGCCAACATGACCCAGGGGCTGCTGTCCACGGACATGAACCACGTGGCGCTTTTTCGCATGTGCAACGCCAGTCGGTGGCAGGAGGTGCTCTTCTTGCGCGTGCCGTCGGCCATGCCGTATTACCTGGCCGGCTTGCGCATCGCGGCGACCCTGGCCCCGATCGGCGCCATCTTCGGCGAATACATGGTGGGCAATGCCTCCGGTGGCACCGGCGGGCTCGGTTTTCTGGTGTACAGCTACAACACCCAGATCAAAATTCCCGCCCTCTTCGCGACCGCGTTGACCAGTTGCCTCCTGGGTTTCATCTTTGTCGCCGCCGTCGCTTGGCTCAACTGGGCGGTGCTGCACAAGTGGCACGATTCCTTTGAGCGCAACGACCACTGAATAAACTATCATGAACCAAGCCCAAGGAATTATTTTTGCAGGTCGGGGTTTATCCCCGACGGTCGGGCGTAAAGCCCGAACTACGGCGATCGGCTTCGGCCTCGGGCTCAGCCTGCTCTTGGCCGGTTGCGGCAAACCGGCAACCGCGGTTCCGCCCGTGGCGACCACACTCATCAAGGTCCGTTTTCAAACCGACTGGTTTCCGCAGCCTGAGCATGGCGGCTATTATCAGGCCCTCGCGAAGGGTTATTATGCCGCCGAGGGTCTCGACGTCGAAATCCTGCCGGGGGGACCGAACGCGCAGGTCATGTCGTCGGTCGCCGTCGGCCGCGCGGATCTGGGCATGACCAACGGCGACGACGTCATTGTGGCGGTCGCGCGCGGTGTGCCCCTCAAGATGGTCGCGGCCGAGATGCAGCGCGACGCGCAGGGCATTCTTTTTCACGCGGAGCATCCGCTGCACGATCTGCGCGATCTGCAAGGCAAGACGGTCATGGCGGGCGCGGGCTCCACCTGGATCGAGGTGGTGCGGCAAAAACTCGGGGTGCAGTTCAACCTCATTCCACTCGTCGGTGACCTCGCGCGCTTCATGAACAATCCGGAGTTCGTCCAACAATGTTTTGTGACCAACGAGCCCTTCTTCGTCCAGCAGCGCGGGGCGCAGGTGGGCGCACTGCTCATCGCCAACGATGCCTATGAGCCCTACCGGGTGATGTTCGCCGGCCTGGAATTCCTCGCCCAACATCCCGCCGTGGTCCGGAAATTCGTCCGCGCCAGCATCCGCGGCTGGGATGACTATCTGACGGGCGATCCGTCGCCGGCCAACCAACTGCTCGCGAGCAAGCGCAGCGATTTGTCGCCGGAATT
>JANMVS010000446.1:0-4034 GCA_031392885.1 Verrucomicrobiota bacterium | reverse complement strand
GCACGGACCGCCGCCACCATCTCGCGACGCATCCGTGCGCGCGTGTTTTTTTGCCATGTTGCAAGCTCTGTCCTCTCCCACAACCCAACAAAGACCTTGAGTGCGGACAGGTTGCTGTCACTTGCCCCATTGGGCGTTTGGCATGGGGCCCGGCATTATTCGAGTATTGGGCTTTCCCGGTAGGGCCCTTTGCCCCCAACGGCCCGCGGGCGAAAAGGCGTTGAGGGCAACCGGCCCCTACCGGGGGTGCACGACGTCTTTTCCCAATTCGAAACAGTAAAGAATCCCCGCGGCAAACCCCGAGGCCTTTGATCAAACCAACGCCAACTTGCGCTGCCCGCAATTTTTGCTCTCAATTGCAGGAGCTTGCTTGCAAGCGATTCGGGACGCCCATTGCCAGACCACATTTTGAATCGCTTGCAAGCAAGCTCCTGCAATCCATCCAAGCCGGAGCAAGCTCCGGGGCATTGGAACCCACAGTTAAAAAACCCCGCCGGATGGGCGGGGCGGGAGATCAGAGCCTCAAGGTCAAGCCAAGCGAGACTTGGTCCCCTTTCAGGCCGATCCGGCTGAGCCGGTCGGTGATTTCACTGTCGCCCAGTCGGCGGGAGAGACGTTCGCGCACGAGCGCAGGAGCCGTGGGCTCAGGACTGAGCGGACGGTCGGTGTATTGGGCGAAAAGACGATTGCGCCGGCTAACATTGAGGGAAACTGCGGCCAATTCGGCAACCGGTGCGGCCGCGGTCAGCACCCGGGCCGGCGGGCTGAGCCGGCTGCCCAGGACCGAGTTGACCAGTTCGGGCTCGGATTGCTCCAGGCTGGCAAGATTGGCTGCGATCGAACGGGCGGAGGGCGAATCAACCGTCGCCGGCGCAAGCAAAGACGGCATTAATTCGGCCGCAGCGGGAGCCGATGCTTCCGCTACCGTGGCGACTCCAACTGAATCATCTTCCAGGCGCAACGCGGGTAGCTCGCTGCGATTAAGCAAAACGGAGCTGACGGGAACCGAGGCATGCGAGTGATTAGAAGTTATGCTGGAAGGGATCACCGCCGTCAGACCAGCCGACCGGCTGGTTTCCTGCTGCGCGACTTGATCCGGAATGTAATATTTTACCGAGATGAGAGTGAAGGCGAGCACGGCAACAGCCCCGACCGGTACGTAGGCGCGGCGGGCCAGAAAATGTGGCAACTCGTGCCACCACGAACGCTTTTCAATGAGGGCGGTGAGCTGCTTCTCGCGCAGTTCACGCTCAAAATTGGTCCAGAATTCAGCGGCCGGACGTTCAGCTCGTTTGAGGCGAAGGAGATCCTCGACGGTAATTTTGGAACGGTGATCAGAGTTGGACATACGGGGAGGATCAGGCGCTGAGATATTTGCCAAGCTCCCCCTGCAGGAACTTCTTGGAGTAGTGGAGACGGGAACGAACCGTGCCTTCGGAACAGCCCATGACTTCAGCAATCTCGGAGTGGCTCAGGCCATCTATTTCAAAAAGAGTAATCACGGTACGGTGGGGGATAGACAGTTTTTGGAGCGCTTCGTTCAATTTCTCCTGAAGTTCGTGGAGGTAGGTGTCGCGGTCTGCGCCTCTTTTATCCGTAAGCTGTTCAAGGATTTGGGCATTTGTACCATCCTCATGCAGCTTTTCCAGACTGAAGAAAGTGCGTAAACGATTCTTACGGAGGTGGCTGAGGGTGCTGTTAACCGCGATCTTGTAGAGCCACGTGAAGAAGGCGCAGTTGCCCTGAAAGCGATTGATGGACTGGAAGGCTTTGATGAAGGCCTCCTGAGCCAGATCGGAGGCATCCTCTCGATTGGAGGTGAGGTTGTAAACCACACCAAAAACGCGCTCGCGGTATTTCAGGATCAGTTGGTCGAAAGCGGCCACATCACCGGCCTGCACCCGTTTCACGATGGCCAAATCCATATCCGCCTCCTGCTGTCGTTCAGGGGAGGAGATGAGGGCTTTGGTGAATACCTTGGACAGATTCATCGCTGGGAAAGGGAAGCTAGAGGAGGGGTGGAGCCACGCAACCGCAAATTATCCCGCCAGAGACGCCGCCTGGAGTGCGGCCACCTGGCACCTGAGCATTTCACCCAGCTGCCGCATAAGTGGCACCGGGGCAAGTTCGGCGTAGGGCACCAAAGCCGCGGTCGCGACGGTCAGTTCCTCCTCAATCGCGCGCAGAATCCCGGCGGCAATGCCCATTTCCTTCATGCGCTGCCGACTGGCCGCGAGGCCCAGGGGCTGGCCGCCCCGCAAGGCGGTGACGATGGCGGTGCGCTCCTCCGCCGAAACCTGATCGAGCAACAGCATCAACGGCAGGGTGAGCTTCCCCGTGGCCAGATCGGTGCCCAGCGTCTTGCCGATGCGTTGTTCCTCACCGACAAAATCCGCGAGGTCGTCATAAATCTGGTAAGCAATCCCGAGATGTTGGCCGAAACGATCGGCGGCGGTGGCAAAGCCGGCCTCGTGTCCGGACAAGCGGGCGCCGAGAAAACAGGATACCCGGAAAAGCTCCGCGGTCTTCAGGTCGATCATGCGCCGGTAATCGGCCAGCGAGATGTTGATGTCGCGCCGGCGCAGCGTCTGCATGATCTCACCCGAACAGACCTTGCGGGTGGACTCGGAAACCAGCCGGCAGACTTCCGTGGTGGGAAACTGCGAGGCCACGTGCAGTGCCTGGGAAAAAAGCGCATCGCCCAACAGCACGGCCGCGTCGGGCCCGAACTCACGGGCGGCGGTGCGGCGATTGCGCCGGATCTCGGCCCGGTCCATGATGTCGTCGTGCACGAGCGTGGCGAGGTGCACCAGCTCCACCACCCCGGCCGCGCGCACCAGATCATCCGCCACCACGCCCTCCCCGCGCCAGCCGCAGACGAAAACCAGCGTGGGGCGGATCCGTTTACCGGTGGTATCGAGACAGTAGGCGGCCATCTCGCGGATCTCGGGTTCAAAGCAGTCCACCTGGCTGCGCATGAAGGCATCGAGCGCGGCCATCTGCGGACTCACGCGCTGAAACAACTCTTGGAAGTCACGAGGCGCTTGCCGCGGAACGGAAGGAAGAATGAGACCAGCCATCTGGTGAAATTTAGGCGGGCGGGTGGAAATGGCTAACAAATACTACGCGGTGCACGCGACTCAGTAATACCAATCGCTGAGAATGGACTTCGCCCAGGTGGGGCGAGTCGTCCCCGACGAGCCGGACGTTATTGAGCCGTCTCGAAACACGGTTCATCCTGTCCGCCATAGTCCCGCCAGGGCGGGACGACGGCGGATGCATTCGGATCCCCGCGAAGCAAAAAAAGACCGGGGGGGGAACCCACCGGTCGAGAGGAGAAAAGTTCGCCCGCGTTTACTGCTTCTTTTCCGGGGCGGGCGCGTACAGGTCAGCGCCTTTCGCGGCGCGGTAACCCGGGAGATCTTCCCGGCTCATGCCGATCGCCTGGACCGCGCGGGGATCAAACACCTGCTCGGGCGAGGCCCCATCGGAACTGACGGTCTTCGCCGTGATGAAGATCAGCAGGTTGGTGGAAATATCGTTAACATTCTTGGACGAGAACAGCCGGCCGAGCACCGGAATGTCGCCCAAAATCGGCACCCTGCTGCCGCCGTGATCGGTCGAGTTGGTGATGAGGCCGCCGATGCCCATCGTGTAACCATCCGTGAGGGAGACCTGGGTCTTGACCTTGCGGGTGGCGATGATCGGAATCTGGGCCCCGCCCGCCCCACCGAACGAGGTGGCGCCGTTGCGTTGGCTGACCTCGGGTTCGATAGTCATCTTGATCACGCCCCGGGCATTAACCTGCGGCGTAACCTTCAGGATGACACCGATGGGCTTGTAGGTGAACCCGGAAACCTCGAACGAGCCGGTGACGCTGTTGTAGGTGTAGTTGGGCACCGGGAATTCCTCACCGATGTTCAGCGTCGCCTCGGTGTTGTTCAGCGTGACGATCGTCGGATTGGAAACGATCTTGGTGTTGTTCTGCTGCTTCAGAGAGGAAATGATGACATTGAAATCCGATGAGGAGAAGA
>JANMVS010000035.1:0-4545 GCA_031392885.1 Verrucomicrobiota bacterium | reverse complement strand
TCATCCCGGTCGGACCACTGTTGGCCGCCGATTCGGTCAAACGTGATTCCCGAGTCTATGTCACTTTCGTCGCACCAGAAAAATTCACCGACGTCAAGGATGACTGGAGCTCCTCCGAGGGCTATCGGGATGGGGTGTTGGCGGAATTGAAGCGGCTGATCGAAACCACCGCGCCGGCCTTCGTGGCGGAAGGGCAACGATTGGAGATCATGGTGACCGACGTCGATCTCGCCGGCGAGTTTGAGCCGGCACAGGGCCCCGATTTTAATCACATCCGCATTCTGCGGGAAATTTATCCGCCGCGGATGAAGGTGGAATTCCGTCTGCTCGGGACCGACGGCCAGGTGGTGAGCGAGGGCAAGCGCCACCTCCGACAACTGGGATACCTGATGACCCTGGCGCAGCCCACCTACGATCCGCTGCGTTACGACAAGGACCTGATCCGCACCTGGCTGCGGCAGGAATTCAAGCGGTCCCCGTGAAATAAGCCCGAGCTTTGGGCGGTGCCGGCTTTTCCCGGCGCCTTTTCTTTTGACCCGGAGCGGCGGCCGCGGGCACTCTCACGCTTGTGCACGACGCGGTTCCGCCCCCCACTGATGCTGCCCCGGTTGACGCGCAGTTCGTCTATTCGAAATTTGAAACGGAGCTGCAGGTTCGGCCGGACGATATCGACATGTATCAGCACGTGCACAGCAGTCGCTACATGGACTATGTGCTCGCCGCCCGTTTCGACCAGATGGAGCGTTGCTATAAAATGCCCATGTCCGAGTTCCAAAAACAGGGGTATGGCTGGTTCATGGCGGCCGCGCACATGAACTTCAAACGCCCGCTTGGACTCGGCGATCGCTTCATCGTCCGGACCTGGATCGAGCAATTCACCCTGATCGGGGTCAAGGTGCAGTTCCAGATCCTGCGTCTGCCCGATCATAAACTGAGCAGTGACGGGTCATTTGACTACGTCATGGTTTCCACCGAAACCTCCCGGGCCGTCCGATTGCCGGCGGAGATCCGGGCAAAATATGCGATCTAAACGACCTGAAACGAATTATCCAACCTTCTGCAAAATCGCAGGTTGTACCTTTAAGCGCCAGATTTCACTTGCCTTGAGGCGGTGACTGGGTGTTTCTAGCGGCCTCGTTAGAGATAGCGTTTTGATGACAGGATCTGGTGAGTCGTTGGCTGAGCATATGGCTCAAGTGATGATTTCGAAACCCATAGTGGGAACGGACTGGCAGATGGCGAAGGATCTACGAATTATCACATGAGTAATTCCAAACTATACGTTGGAAATCTATCGTTCAACACCACGGAGGGCGAGCTGCGCTCCCATTTCGAGCAGTTCGGCTCGGTTACCGACACCTACGTCGCCATGGACAAGATGACCGGCCGCCCCCGCGGTTTCGCGTTCGTCACCATGGGCACGGCTGATGAGGCCAAGATGGCCATCGAGAAGACCAATGGGGTCGATCTCGGCGGTCGCGCTCTCCAGGTCAATGAGGCCCGTCCGAAGGAAGAGCGTCCTTCCGGTGGCTTCGGTGGCGGTGGTCGCGGTGGCTTCGGCGGCGAACGTCGTGGCTTCGGCGGCGGCGGCGGCGGTCGCGGTGGTCGCGGCGGCGGCGGCGGTTACGGCGGCGGCGGTGGTGGTGGCGGCGGTCGTTACTAATCAACCGTTCGCATTCGCGAACTAAACTTTCAAGGCGGAGCCCATGCGGCTCCGCCTTTTTCTTGGCCCGTAATGCCAGTTGCCATCATCGTCGGGCCCCGCCGGAGAGGTTCGGGGTGTCCGCGCGCCGCAGGATGGAGGCATTCGTTCTCGCGGACCACCGGGGACCGACCAGGGCCGCTTCCGGCAGACTCCGCCCCCGCCGCAGTGCGGAGTTCCGCGCGGGAGTGAATTTTGGTTGCACGGTTTCGCGGGGGACGCTCCCTTGGCCTTTTCCTTTCATGACCACGCTCCGCTGGCTCCTGGCCACCGTCACCCTCACCTCTGGCTTCCTGGCCGCTTCCGCGCTCGAAAAAAGCACCCCCCAAGGGTATGCGGGTGCCATTGTGACCGACGCCGAGAGCGGCCTCGTGCTGTTCGAGGATAATGCCGATGTCGCCAATCCCCCGGCGAGCATGGCCAAGCTGATGACCTTCGCCGTGCTGCATGACAAACTCGCCAGCGGGGCGCTCACGCTGCAGACGCTCGTCAGGGTCACGGCGGAGGACGCACGGATGGGCGGCACCCAGGTGTATCTCGACCCGCGCGAAACCTTTCCCGTCGAGGAGCTGATCTACGCCATGATGATCCAATCCGCCAATGACGCGGCGCATGCCCTGGCACGCACCGCGGGAGGTTCAGTCGATGCATTTGTTGAGCTCATGAACGCCAAGGCCCGCGAACTTGGCATGACCCACACGACATTCCACACGCCCCATGGGCTGCCGCCCCCGAGCCGCCGCTTGGCGGCAGGTGATCTCACTACGCCGCGGGATTTTGCCCGGCTGTGCCGGCACCTGGTGTTGACGACAGACGTGCTGCATTATTCGGCCGTCCGCCAACGTGATTTCGGCGCCGGCCGCCAGCAGGGCCCGCTGCACATGAAGAATCACAACAATCTGCTGGGTAAAGTTGCGGGGGTTGACGGCTTGAAGACGGGCTACACCGCCAGCGCCGGTTACTGCCTGAGCGCCACCGCCGAGCGCCACGGCCGGCGGGTGATTGTTGTCCTCATGGGCTCACTCGGCCCGAACGGCCAGCGGGACCTCGGCAAAGCACGGGACCTTAAGGCGATTGACTTGATCGAGCGCGGTTTCGCCGCCCTGCCCGCCGCCGCGCCGGCCGGGAAGACGATTGGCTCGACCCCGGTCCGGCCGGCGCAATCCGCCGAGATTCCCACCGTGAAAACTTCCCGCCCCCCCGGGACCGACACTGAACAAACCTCGACGACCAAGGACCCGGCCCTTACTTTCCGGGTCATTATCCCCGACAAAAAACCATGAACGCCGCCGCGCTCCGCCCCCTTGCTTTTCTTGCCGTTGCCTTGCTGGCCCTGAGTGCGGCGCCGCTGCACGCCCAGCGGGAGAAACTGCCCCCGGAAGATCTCGAGTTGGTGGAGAAGAAATGGCCTGAAGCCAAGCGGACCTATACGGGACTACGCTACATTGTCCTCAAAGCCGGCAAGAAGGACGGCCCGGCGCCCACCGCGGGCATGATGGCAAAGGTTCTCTACAAAGGCATGCTGCTGAACGGAACCGTCTTTGATGAATCCCCCGATGCCGAACACCCGCTCGTTTCCCGGATTGGCCGGAGCGAACTGATTCAGGGCTGGGACGAGGCGTTGCAGAAGATGCGGCAAGGGGAGAAATGGCTGCTGATCGTACCACCCGAGCTGGCTTACGGCGCCCGGGGCAAGCCGCCCGCGATTCCGCGCAACGCCACGCTCGTGTTCGAGATGGAGTTGGTCAGTTTTTCCCAGGACTGACGCGACTAACGCGGGGTCCGGCGGCCCCGGCGGCTTTGAGCAGGGTGTGGCGCTGGGCCCAGAAGCCGTCGGCCGAATACAGGATCAATCCGCACCAGATGCAGGTGTAGGCCTGAAGATGCGCGGCATCGAAAGGCTCCCGGTAGAGAAAATAACCGAGTAGAAACTGCACGCTGGGCGCGAGATATTGCAGGAGGCCGAGCGTGGTCAGCCGGATGCGCTGGGCCCCATAAGCGAACGTCAACAAGGGAATCGCGGTCACCACGCCCACGCTCAACACCAAGGTATGATGCCAGGCATCCACCCGGCCCAAGGCCCCGGTCCCGGTGTGGTGCCACCAGAGCAGCAGCCCCGCCGCGAGGGGGAAAAGGATCAGGGTCTCCACGGTCAGACCGGTGATGGCGCCGAGTTGGGATTTTTTCTTCAACAGCCCGTAGCCCGCCCAGGTGATGGCGATGACAACGGCAATCCATGGCACATGGCCGAGGCGCACGAGCAAGGTACCAACCCCCGCCGCCGCGAGTCCGATGGCGGTCCATTGCAAGGGTCGCAACCGTTCGTGCAGGAGGAGTGAGCCGAGCGCGACGTTGACGAGGGGGACGAGAAAGTAGCCGAGACTCGACTCAATGACCTGGCCGTGGTTCACCGCCCAGACATACACCGTCCAATTTGTCGCCAGCAACAGGCTGCTGAGCAGGTTGAGGCCAATCAGGCGTTTCTGCGCAAAAGCCTGCCGCACGTCCCCGAATTTTTTCTGCCAGGCTAGTACGCCGAGCAAAAACAGCAGCGACCAGACAATGCGGTGCATGATGAGTTCGATCGCCGCGACCGACTGCATCTGCTTCCAATAAACCGGCACGAGGCCCCAGAATAAAAAACTGGCGGTGGCGGCGAGTGCGCCACGCGCGGCGTCGGGATGGGCGGGAATCTTGGACAAGATGCTTGAACTTGGCTGGAGTCTCCGCCGCGTCAACCGGTCCGCGTGGCAGTGCCGGTGAAATCCCGGCGCCCCTTGTCACGGCGCAAGGAAGCGGGGCATGGCGTCCAAACGCCCTGGCCCCCCGGGGCGGCGGAAAAA
>JANMVS010000425.1:0-7810 GCA_031392885.1 Verrucomicrobiota bacterium | reverse complement strand
GGCGCGGCTGCTGTATTGAGGTGAAAGGCAGCTGACTTCGTGAAGAATCCCCCCGCCCGCCGCGCATGAACGGATTTCTCAGCCCCGGTGATTGGCTCGTGATTATTGGTTACCTGGGCGCGGTCATCGCGCTCGGGATGTGGTTCGGCAAGGATCAGCACAACACCCGCGACTATTTTCTCGGCAGCCGGAACATCCCGTGGTGGGGCATCGGCCTGTCCATCGTGGCGGCCGAGACGAGCGCCCTGACGATCATCGGCGTGCCCGCGATCGCCTATGGCGGCAACCTGATGTTCCTGCAGATGATCTTCGGCTATATCCTGGCGCGGCTCATCCTCGCCGCCTACCTGGTGCCGCACTACCTCAGCGGCGAAATCTACTCGCCCTATCAGTTGCTCGAACAGCACCTCGGGCGCGGACCTCGTCGCCTGGCCGGGATGTTTTTTCTGTTTCTCGAGACCATGGCGGCCGGGGTGCGCGTCTATGTCGCCTGCATTCCGATCCGGTTGATGCTGGGCGAGCAGGTCTGCAGCCTCGGCGGGTTGGTCGATCCCATCCTCGGCGCCATCGGGTTGTTCGTCGGCCTGTCGTTGCTCTACACCTCCATCGGCGGCGTAAAAGCGGTCATCTGGACGGACGTGGTGCAGTTCGCGCTGTTCCTTGGCGGCGGGCTCTTCGCGTTGGCTTACATTCCGACGCGCGTGGCGGGCGGCTGGACCGCGGTACTGGCGCAAGCGGGCGCGGCCGGAAAACTCGCGTGGCTGAACACGGAGTTCACCTTCTCCGCTCCGTTCAACCTCTGGATGGGCGTCATCGGCGGCACCGTGATGGTGCTGTCGACGCATGGCGCGGAGCAGTTGATCGTACAGCGGGTGCTGGCCTGCCGCAGTGTCGGTGACGGGCGGCGGGCCCTGGTCCTGAGTGCGGCGCTCATTTTTCCCCTGTTCGTTGTCTTCCTGCTCGTGGGGGTGCTGCTGTGGGTTTTTTATCAGGCGCATCCGTTCCAGATCCCGCTCCCGGAGAGCCGGCCCGGCCTCAAGTCGAATGATTTCATATTCCCCATCTTTATCCTGACCGAGGCGCCCCACCTGTTGAAGGGATTCCTGCTCGTGGCGATCCTGGCGGCGGCCATGTCGTCGATCAGCTCGGCACTCACCGCGCTCGCGTCCGTGTCGACGATGGACCTCATCCGGCCGCTGCTGCGGGCCCGCGATGAGGCCTTTTTCCTGCGCTTTAGCCGGGCTTCGACCGTTTTTTGGGCGCTGGCTCTGGTGGGTGTGGCGTGGCTGGCACGCGAGGTGCAGTTTGTGCTCAACGCGGCGTTCTCCCTGCGCGGGCTGACGAGCGGCGCCCTGCTCGGCGCCCTGCTGATCGCGTTGTACGCCCGACGCCTCGGCGCCCGCGCCTTGATGGCCGGCATGATCACGTCGCTCCTGATCATGAATGCCCTTTACTGGCCGGCGAACTTGCCCGGAACGCGCGAGTGGTGGCTGGCGACGTTCGGGGGCGAGATTTTCTGGCCTTGGTTCACCCTCATCGGGACGCTGGTCACGCTCGGCACCGCCGTGGTCGTCCGGGCCCTCGGGCCGGAGCCAACCCTAGGACGCTGAAAATAACGAAGTCGGGAGGAAACCGCGGATCGACGCGGATCGATTTCTGGAGCCATGGCGACCTCGCCGTGGATTCCCTCCCTCGCGGGCGAGGTCGCCCGCGCTCCAGTGTCTCTCCGCGATCCAGTGCCGGGCTCGACCGTTTAGAAGAAACGAACCGGCTTCGCCGCCATGCGGTCGTGCTCTTCCGCCGAGCAGCCGGCGTTGGTCGAAACATCGGACGGCGCGTCGCTGGCCTTCACCAGGTTGTTGGCCAGCAGGTAGTTTTCCACCTCTTCGCCGGAAATGTCGGCGAGCATGACGCCGTCGATCTCGACGCACGGGGACAGGGGTTGGCCGGATTTGCGGACCATCTCCTCGTAATTGGCGCGCTGATTGATGATGTCGATATCCTCGAAAGCGAGCTGGTGTTTGTCCATGATGGCGCGAATGCCGTTGGACCAGCCGCAATGAGGTTTAAGATAGGCTTTGATTTTCATGGTGTGGTCTAAATGTTCGAACGGCACAACTTATGCAGGGGTCCTCCCACTTCAACCTAAACTTTCATCCCACCCCGCCCTTCCCTCCGTGTCCGTTGCCTTTCCCACCCTATCCCCCGCCCAGGCTTCCGAGTTTGCCCGGCTGGGACTCGCCAACGTCCGCCGCGAATTTCCCCACCTGCTCCAGCACCAGTTGAACGGCGCGGAAGACGCCCGTCTGCCCCGCGCGTTGCACCCGGCTTTTTATGGCAGCTATGATTGGCACTCGTGTGTGCACCAGCACTGCATGCTCGTGCGGCTGGCCCGGTTGTTTCCCGAACTGCCGGAGCGCGCGGAGATCGACCGGGTGCTGCAGGCGCACCTGACGCCCGAAAACCTGGCGGTCGAGACCGCCTACTTTCTGGCGCCCGGCCGGGGGTTTTTCGAGCGGCCCTATGGCTGGGCCTGGTTGCTGAAGCTGACGGAGGAATTGTTGCGCTACGATGCCCGCCTGGCGCGGAATCTTGCGCCCCTCGTCGCTGTCATCCGCGAAGGCCTGTTCACCTACCTGACCTCGCTCACCCACCCCGTGCGGCATGGGGTGCACAACAACACCGCCTTCGCGGTGAAACTCGCGATCGATTACACGCGGGTGGCGGACGACCATGAGCTGAAGCTTTTTTGCACCGGCCGCATGGCGTATTGGTTCGGGCATGACGGCAACTACTCGGCGCAGTGGGAACCCTCGGGCGAGGATTTCCTGTCGCCCGCACTCACCGAAGCCGAGGTGATGGCGGCAGTGCTGCCGCCGGAAAATTTCAGCCGGTGGCTCGGGCGTTTTTTACCCAACCTGCACACCGGGGAACCCGTGCGGATCTTTACGCCGGTGCGCGTCAGCGATCCCAATGATCCCAAAATCGCCCATTTGATCGGACTGAACCTGAATCGCGCCTGGTGCTGGCGGCGCATCGCGCTCGCGCTGGCCGAGGCGGATCCGCGGCAGACCCGCGCCCGCGAGGCGGCGGCGCGGCACCTGGAGGCCGCCCTCCCCTTGTTGAGCGCCGATGATTTTAATCGCGCCCACTGGCTGGCGTCATTCGCCGTCTATGCCCTGACCGAGTAACGGACTTCGGCTTGGTTGGCTGCGGGAAGAATTCCCACGGCGAGGTCGCCGTGGCTCCAGCGAGCAGCAGACTGGAGCGCGGGCGACCCCGCCCGCGGTTTTGAAATGCCCCGGAACTCGCTCCGGGGATCTTTGCTAATTACCACCGGGCTTGCCCCGAGGAGGTCCACTCCAGCCCAAGGATCAGATTCTGGCGGGGTTGGCGCCGGCCGGCTCTTCCCACGTGTAAGTTATTTTTTTCCCTCCGATGAGCCACTCCCGCGGCGCGGTGGTATGCAGCCAGTCGAGCGGCTCGCAACCCCCGGGCGTCCCGCCGGACAGCGCCCGTTGCATGGCGGCCCGGAAGGCCGCTTGCTGTTCGGCGGTGACGGTGCGCGGATCAACCGAGACAAACAGGGCCGTGCCGCTGCGGGCGACCAGATCGAGAAACTGCCGATCCTGCTCCCAGGGCGTGCGCGCGGTGTGCGCGGCGCAATCGGGGTCACTCGCAAAAAACGCCCCGTGCTGCGGCAGGCGGTAGGCGAGCGTGTTGATGCCCATGCGGCGCGTGCGCTCCCAATCCAGCCCGGAGGTATCATCCCCGGTGCGCTGGACTTCAAAGAGACCGGCCCCCAAGTGGCCGATCGTATTGCAGCCCAGGAGCACGGCGTCCCCGGCTCCGGCCCGCAGGGTGCGGTAGAGGCGCAGGATAATCTCGGCGTTGGTGAGCGTTTGATCGGCGAAATGCCAGCCGCTCTCCGTGAGTTCCGCGCCCATCTCGAAGCCCCATTTGCCAAAAATATCGTAGGTTGAGAAATCGTGCTTGATCAACTCGTAGCCCCAGGCGCGGATCCGGGCCACATCGTCGTGGATGAGTGCGAGGTTTTCGGGCCGGGTGAGGTCGAGGGGTTTTTCCTCGGTCGTACACGGTCCGGCCCGCAGCCGGTGAGGATCGTCGACGGTCATCAGGGCGGTGGGACGCATCCAGATGCCCGGGCGAACGCCTAAATTTTTCATGTCCCGCGCGAGACCGGGCATGTCGGGAAATTTTTTCGGGTCGCCCGCCGTCCAGGGTCCGCCCGGACAGGAGGAACCGGGCGTCCAGCCGGCGTCGATGACACAGTAAGGGCGGTTGGTGTGACCGGCCGACAGTTCCGCCAGAAAGCCGGCATCGCGCCGCATCGCCTCGGCATCAAAGTTGTGGCCGTAGGCGTAATACCAGTTGTTATTGCCGCAGACGGGGCCGGCGGCGAGCCGGGGGGAAGGACAGAGCAGGCGGCAGAACCGGGAGAGCGCGGCAAAGGGGGTCTCCGCGGCCGAAGTCGCCAGGGACACCACGGTGGCGGCCACGATTTCGCGATCTCCGGGACGACAGGGGCTGCCGCCGTTGCGAAAATCAAGCCTGAGCGAGATCCCCGCCGCATCGACGGACCAGCAACCCAGCGTGGCCGGCTGGGTCTTGACGCCGGCCATGAAGGTCTCGCCACTCGCCGGATGGTGGGCCGCGAAATACCAGGGCAGGATACGCTCGGGCTGCAGGAAACGCCACTGGAGGTCACCATAGCCCCGTTCCCAGTGGTCCCCCAAGTAAAGGGCGTCGGCCGGAAAGGTCAGCTCCCAGCGCAGAACCACGCGCGCCAGCCACCCCGTCGGGCAGGCCACGCGGACCTGCAGGCCGTCGCTGGCGTCCACGAGTTCAACGACCCCGGTCGGCGTGGTGAAGCGGGCTCCCTGGCGCTGGGCGGCGACGAGGCTGGATCCCTCATGATCAATGAAGACGCGGGTGGGGAGCGTCGGAAGTTGTGTCACCATGCCGGAACGCGGTCCGCGCACGAGGGCGGGTCGGCCGGCGTCCTCGGCTCGTGCGTTGGGGGGGAGCGACGAACCAAGCAGGAGCGAACCCGCGCCCAATTTGAAAACGTCATCCAAGAAGGCGCGGCGGCGGGGATCTTGCGGCAGGCTGGACATAAACTGGGCGGAGCAGAAATGAACCCGATCGACCGACCCGGTGTCGAGGTCGATCTGGCGAAGGGGCCCATTTTCCGACTAGCGACCGACGCCGGGGCGGGCAGCATGACTACGATCATCCTGCTTTGTCTCTCCAATACTTTCATGACCTATGCCTGGTACGGGCACCTCAAATTTGCCTTTGCTTTCGACAAGCCGGCGGTCGTGGCGAACTGATTATCTCCGTCGCCTGATTTTAGGCCCTTTTTCGTACACTCCGCGCTTGCCGAATTGCCGCCGGGGCGCACCGTCGAAACAACTTTCAAACCATAACCTCAAACACGATCAGTCATGTCCAAAGCCGATAAAACCAAGTCGCCCGAGTCCCGCGTCGCCCCCGCCGAGAAATCCGCCAACGTCGCCCGCGAGAAAAACATCGATCTCGCCCTCTCCGCCATCACCAAACAGTTCGGTGAAGGCTCCATCATGCGCCTGGGCAGCAACACCAAGATGAAGGTTGATACCCTTTCCACCGGTTCGCTGGCCATCGATCTCATGCTCGGCGTCGGCGGCCTGCCGCGCGGCCGCATCATCGAAATCTACGGGCCGGAATAGTCCGGCAAAACCACCTTCTGCTTGAGCGTCATCGCCGAGGCCCAGCGCCAGGGCGGCCTCGCCGCCTTCATCGATGTCGAACACGCGCTCGACCCGAAATACGCCAAGATCGTCGGCGTCAGCCTCGACGACCTGCTGGTTTCGCAGCCCGACTCCGGCGAGGACGCGCTCAACATCATGGAGACCCTCATCCGCTCCAACTCGATCGACGTCATCATTCTTGACTCCGTCGCCGCCCTGATCACCAAGGCCGAGCTCGACGGCCAGATGGGCGACATGACCATGGGGAGCCAGGCCCGCCTGATGTCGCAGGCCATGCGCCGCCTCACCGCCGTCGTCAGCAAAACAAATTGCGTGTGTATTTTCACGAATCAAATTCGCGAAAAGATCGGCGTCATGTTCGGCAGCCCCGAAACCACCTCCGGCGGCCGCGCCTTGAAGTTTTTCTCTTCCATCCGGCTCGATATCCGCCGCAAGGACCAGCTCAAGACGCCCGACGGCAAAGTCATTGGCAACCGCACCAAGCTCAAAGCCGTGAAGAACAAAGTCGCCCCGCCTTTCACCGAGGTGGAATTCGACATCATGTATGACGAGGGCATTTCGGCGAGCGGTTCGCTGGTTGATCTGGGCGTGGAGCACAAGGTGCTCGAGAAAAAGGGCGCGTGGATCGCCTTCAACGGCGAACTGGTCGGCCAGGGCCGCGAAGCCGCCAAGGAAGCGCTCAAGGCCAACCCCGATCTCGCCAGTAAGGTGAAGGCCGGCATCCTGGAGAAGGTCAAGGGCGGCGCGGTCGCCACCGCCGGCAGCCCGGAGTAACCTTCGCGGCACCCTTGCCCCGGCCGACCTTGTCGCGTCACCGCAGCTCAGTTCTCAGACCAGTCGTCATTCTCGTGGTGACGGCTGGTTTTTTCGGCATCGCCCCCGCTGCCAAAAAAGAGATCGCCGGCGATACTCCGCCGGTACTGCTCTCGACGAAAGGCACCCCCCCGAAATGGACCACCCTGCCCCAGCTCCAGCAGTTTGCCGCCAAAGGCGACCCGCAGGCCTGCTTCGAACTCGGGGTGCGATATAGCGAGGGTGATGAAGTTACGTCCGACACCCCGCGGGCGATTACCCTCTTCGAGCAGGCCGCCAAGGGTGGCGTTGTTAACGCGTTGTTCCGCCTGGGGAAAATTTATCATGACGGTCTCGGTGTGCCGGTCGACTACTCGCGGGCCCTCGATTACTTCACCCCGGCCGCGCAAGCCGGAGTGACGGAGGCCCAGCATAACATCGGCGCGATGCTCGTCAGTGCCCGCGGGGTGAAGCGTGACTATATCGAGGGTTTGGCCTGGTTGATGATCGCCACTAAATCGGGCGATCCCTCCGATGCGGAAGCCCAAGTGCGCGGCCGGCTGGCCAAGCGTCCCGCTGATATTCAATCGGCGACGGTTCGGGCCGAAGAGTTGCGCAAGGATTTGCGCCACGCCACTGTACGGGCCGTACTCACGGCCCTTGCGGCCAAACCGCCGGTCAGCGTTGCCCCCAAGTCCGCGATCCTCGCGCCCGTGATCGCTCCGGTCGAAAAACCGACTATCGCGGTGCCTAAAATCAAATTGCCCGATATGTTGAAAATTGTCCCGCCCCCCCCGGCTGCTGCGGAGCAGTAAAGTTGGTCCGAGGGGTAAAAGCCGGCTGACGTGGCGCCCGTGATTTTTTCCGGGCCAAAGGAACGCCTCGGCCGGCTGGTTTCATTTTGCCTTCCCTCCGGTGTTCGCTTGCGTGGGACGAATGTCGCCTCCCACGGACACCATTGCGGCACTCGCCACCCCGGTTGGCACTTCGGCCATTGCCGTGGTGCGGGCCAGCGGGCCTCAGGTCGGTGAACTGGTCCGGGCGATTTTCGGCGAGTCTCCCCTGCCCCGGGTGGCGCGCCATGCGGATTATCGCGATGTCCGCGGGGGATTGATCGATGACGTGCTGTTCACTTACTTTGCCGGGCCTTACTCATTCACCGGCGAGGACACCGTGGAAATTTCCTGTCACGGCAATCCCTTCATCGCCCAAAAAATCCTGGAGGATCTGCTCGCGCGGGGCTG
>JANMVS010000393.1:0-5020 GCA_031392885.1 Verrucomicrobiota bacterium | reverse complement strand
CCGCCCTTGATTTTTGGCGGTGCGCCGGCAGCGTGAAGGACCAAAGCACCCCATGAGCCACCCCTCCGTCAGCGTCGGGTCCCCGGACCCGCCGGCGCCCATCCCGCGCCAGATTCCCTTCATCATCGGCAACGAGGGTTGCGAGCGCTTCAGCTTTTACGGGATGCGCAATATCCTGACGGTCTTCCTCGTGTCGTCATTGCTCACGCACCTGCCGGAGGCCGATCGCGCCGGCGCGGCGAAGGACGTGTTCCATACCTTCGTCATCGGCGTGTATTTTTTCCCGTTGCTGGGCGGCTGGATCGCCGATCGTTTTTTTGGGAAATACCACACCATCTTCTGGCTGAGCCTGGTTTATTGCGTCGGCCAGCTCTGTCTCGCGCTGTTTGTGGACAGCCGGCCGGGCTTCTACACCGGACTCTGCCTGATCGCCCTCGGCTCAGGCGGCATCAAGCCCTGCATCTCCTCCTTTGTCGGCGACCAGTTCGACCAGACCAACAAGCACCGGGCCAAGGTGGTGTTCGATGCGTTTTATTGGATCATCAACTTCGGCTCCTTCTTCGCCTCGCTGCTGATGCCGGTCTTCCTGAAACAACTCGGGCCGGCCATCGCCTTCGGCATCCCCGGCGTGCTCATGTTCATCTCCACCGTGGTCCTGTGGCTCGGCCGCCAACGTTACGTGATGGTGCCGCCGGCGCCGCCGGATCCGCATTCGTTCCTGAACGTGTCGCGCACGGCGCTCACCTCCGGCCGACCCGGCCTCGCCCTCGCCGCCGGGGGGGGCGTTCTGGCCGTGGGCTCGTTTCTCCTGATGCCCTCGTTCGGCTTCGTCATCTCCTTCTGCGCGGCGCTCGTGGCCGTGATTGCCTTTGGCGGCGCCGGGGTGCAACTGCAGCTCGAGGGCGCCCGCGGCCGCCATCCCGCCGCGGCCGTCGAGGGCGTGCGCTCGGTGCTGCGCGTGCTGGTGCTGTTCGCCCTCGTCACCCCGTTCTGGTCGCTGTTCGACCAAAAGGCCTCGACGTGGGTCTTGCAGGCGGACGCGATGACCAAGCCCAGCTGGTTCCAATCCTCGCAGATGCAGGCGCTCAACCCGATGCTCGTGATGCTCCTGATCCCATTCAATAATCTCGTGCTGTTCCCGGCGCTGAAGAAATTTGGCTACGAAATGACGGCGTTGCGGCGCATGACGAGCGGCATCGTGTTTTCCGGCATCGCGTGGGTCATCGTTGGATTCATGCAGGTGGTGCTGGATGGCGGCCACCCGTTCTCCATCGCCTGGCAGGTTCTGCCCTATGCTTTTCTAACTTTGGGCGAGGTGCTCGTATCCGCCACCGGTCTGGAGTTCGCCTACAGCCAGGCGCCGCAGTCCATGAAAGGCGCCCTGATGAGTTTCTGGCTGCTCGCCGTGACCATCGGCAACCTGTGGGTGCTGGTCATGAATGCCAGCGTGAAGAATGCCGCCGTCACCCACTTCATCGCCTCGACCGGCTTCGGTGTCACCGCGTTCCAGATGTTTTTCTTCGCCGGTTTCGCCTTCGCCGCCGCCCTCGCCTTCGGCCTGGTGGCGCGGAGCTACCGCGTCGTCGACCACTACCGGCAGGGTTAAGGACAAAACCGCCCGGCGGTTTTGTTTCAGCCCGCATGACCGACCAAGTCCCGGACCCACGCGGGCTGAGAGTCGTCGAGCACCGCCTAAATTTCGTGACGAGTGTGAAATATGCGGGCTAGGCTGTGCGGTCACGAAACGGCGCTTTCCTCGGACGGCAATAAACCTCAGCATGCGGGCATGAAATCTCACTCCCTCTTCCGCGCTTTCGGGTTGTCGCTGACTGCCGTCTTGGCGGGCGCAACGGAGCCAAAGCTCGAACCCATCTTCAACGGCCGGGATCTCACTGGCTGGCAGTCGCCGGGCGCTAATCCCTTCTGGCGCGTCGAGTCGGGCGTCCTCATCGGCGAAAACGATGAGAAAAATACCGGCAACATGCTCTGGACGGAGCAGTCCTATGGCGACTTCGTGTTGGAGTTCGATGTGCGGTGGACCGGCGAAGTCGACTCCGGCGTGGAATTCCGCGAGCCGAAAATCCAGCTCCAGCTCGGCATCTCGCGCAGCCTGAAGCGGGACATGTCGGGCTCGTTCTACATCAGCAAGGCCGCCGACCCGAGCCGGGTCGGCTACCCCGAGGCGGGCCAGGCCAAGGAGGCCGCGCGGCTGCTGCATCCCGCGGGCCAGTGGAACACGTTCCGCCTCGAGGCCCGGGGGCCCACCTTCACGGTCTGGATCAACGGTCAGCCGGCCGCACGCTTCACCGATCAGATCTTCCCCGGCTCCGCTCCGCTTGGCCTGCAGATCCACCCCGGTCTGAAAATGAAGGCGGAGTTCCGGAACATCCGCGCGGCGGCGCGCTGATATTCCAGTTCTTGATTGGTTGAACTCACCCGGCCCACCCTGAAGCCGTGCTCGGTGAACCGGACCGCGGACACCAGCCCCGGCCAAAACGGTTCTTGAGTAATGAATATCGGTAGGGGCTGTTGCCCTCAACAGCCTTCGGCCGACGACCTCGTCGTCGCCTTTATCGCTTCCTCCCGGCCGCGCTGCTCTCATCCTAGCCCGCATATTTCACACTTGTCGCGAAATTTTGGCGGTGCTCGACGACTCTCAGCCCGCGTGGGTCCGGGACTTTGTCGGTCATGCGGGCTGAAACCGGGTTAGCCGGACTTTAATGGTATCACCTGCGAGGTGATTACTCCTTGCTTCACGTTGGGGTGCCAACTTTCTGCTTTTGCGCTTTTGTCCTATGTCGCCAGCCGGCTCGGTCGTGGCCAATCCTTCTACGGAATTAAGGCTCATATCGCCCTTGCCCCATCCGCCCATTTTTGAAACTTTTCGTGGACTCCACGGCCCGTTCGCCGCCCGCCCCAACGCTTGGGTCCGTTCTTCAATCCCCCGGCTCCATTCTCATGCGCCTAAAATCCCTGCTTGGTTCCACGTTGGTGCTTTGTGCCCTGCCGCTCCTGTGTCCGGCCCAAACGCCGGGGCCGCTCTTCAACGGCCACGACCTCTCGGGCTGGATTCAGCGCGGGGGTGCGGCGATCTACACCATCGAGGGAAACGAGATCGTCGGCCACTCCGCGCTGGGCACGCCGAACACGTTTCTCTGCACGACGCAGATCTACGGGGATTTCATCCTCGAATACGATTTCAAGGTGGACCCGAAACTGAACTCGGGCGTGCAGATCCGCAGCGAGTGTTTCGACCATCCCACCGGGCTCGTGTGGGCCGGCAAGACCATCCCGATCCCCGCCGGCCGGGTGCATGGTTACCAGATCGAGATCGATCCCGACGTGCCGCGTCAGCGGATGTGGAGCGGCGGCATCTATGACGAGGCCCGCCGGGGCTGGCTCTTTCCGACCGGCGGCGAACAGAGCGCGGAAGCCAAGGCCTTCAGCGCCCTCGGCCTGCGCATTTTCCACGTCGAGGGCTGGAACCACATCCGCGTGGAAGCCCGGGGCGACTCGTTGCAGACCTGGCTCAACGGCACCGCCTGCGCGGACATCAAGGACGGCCTGACCCCGCGCGGTTTCATCGCGCTGCAGGTGCACGGCATCGGCCAGGATAAGACCAAGGCCGGCACGCAGGTGCGCTGGCGGAATCTCCTGCTCACCGAACTCCCCGCCGGCACCGCGCCGGTTGCAACCGCGGCGAACACCCTGACCGCCGCGGAAAAGGCGGCGGGCTGGCGGCTGTTGTGGGACGGCCGGACCAGCGACGGCTGGCGCAGCGCGAAGGCCGAGACTTTTCCCACCCAGGGCTGGACGATGCAGGACGGCCTGCTGGCCGTGGTCGACAGCGGCGGCGCGGAGGCGATCGGCGGCGGCGACATCATCACGCGGGAACAGTTTTCCCAATTCGAACTGGTGGCTGATTTCAAACTCACCCCGGGCGCGAACAGCGGCATCAAGTATTTCGTCCAACCCAATCTCGATCCGGTCACCGGCAGCGGCGCAAAGGCCGCCGTCGGCTCCGCCATCGGCCTGGAATTCCAGATCCTCGACGACGCGTTGCACCCCGACGCCAAGCTCGGCCGCGACGGCAACCGCACCCTCGGCTCGCTCTACGATCTGCTCCCCGCTGCGACCAGCAAACGGCCCAGCGCGATCGGCGAATGGAACACGGCGCGCGTCCTCGTGCAGCGCAACCATGTCGAACACTGGCTGAACGGCACGAAGGTGCTCGAGTATGAGCGCGGCTCCGCGGCGTTCCGTGCGGCCGTGGCCGACAGCAAATACAAGAACATCCCGGGCTTCGGCGAATGGCCGACCGGCCACATTTTGCTCCAGGAGCACGGCAACACCGTGGCCTACCGCAACGTCAAGCTCCGCGTCATCTCCACCCCCTGATTTTATTATGAACCACCTCACCCGTCGCGCCTTCGTCAAAAACACCCTCCTCGGCGGCGCCGGCCTGGTCGTGCTGCCGGGCTTCCTCCGCAGCCCGGCCTACGGCGCCACCACGCCCAACCGGCGCATCAACCTCGCGCATATCGGCTGCGGTCGCATGGGCACCAGCGACCTCGAGGGCACCCTGGCCCACCCGCTGGCCCGGGTGGTGGCCGTGTGCGACCTCGATGCCAGACGGGTTGGCATCGCGCGGGAGACCGTCGTGAAGTTCTACCAGCAGCAGGGCGAAACGAACGTGGACGTGAAAGCCTGCCACGATTTCCACGAGGTCCTCGCGCGGCCGGAGATCGACGCCGTGGTCGTCAGCACGCCCGACCACTGGCACGCGCTCGTCGCCGTGCAGGCGGCCCTGGCGGGCAAGCACCTCTACGTGCAGAAGCCCATCACCTACGGCATCAACGAATCCATCGCGCTGCGGAAGGCCGTGCGCGCGAAAAAGGTGATATTGCAGACCGGTTCGCAGCAGCGTTCGGAAAAGCCATTTTTCGCCTTCCGCAAGGCGAGCGAACTGGTGCGCAACGGCCGCCTGGGCAAATTGCGCGTCATCCGCATCGGCGTGGGC
>JANMVS010000375.1:0-1801 GCA_031392885.1 Verrucomicrobiota bacterium | reverse complement strand
CGAGTTCAGCCTGCAGCCGTCCGGTGGTGCCGGCGTGCTGGCGGATCAGGGCGGCGTCGATCACGCCGACCTCGTCGAGCGTCAGGCGGTCGAGCCCGGCGCGCTCCCATTCGGCGGGCGTCAGAATCGCCCGGAGGCCGGGAAAGGTGGACTCGGCGGCGGTGAGGCTGGCGCCGCAGAGCAGGGCGGTGGCGAGGAGGGCCTTCGCCAGGTTCACCGCAGACAAGTTCAGGGCAGACCGGGATCGGATGGTTGTCATGGAGGGAAGTTTACTCGCGGAGGCTGTCATCGCCAGTATTTTGCGCGGCGACCATCCGGGCGAAGGCGCCGCCGCGGGCGAGGAGGGATTTAAAGTCACCTGCCTCGCTGATCCGGCCCGCATCCAGCACAATGATGCGGCTGGCATTGCGGATCGTGCTGAGGCGGTGGGCGATGGTGATGACCGTGCGGCCGGCGGCCAGGCGCTCGAGGGCCTCCTGAATGAGACGTTCGCTCTCATAGTCGAGCGCGGAGGTCGCTTCATCGAGGATCAGGACCGGGGGATTGCGGAGGATGGCGCGGGCGAGCGCCAGGCGCTGGCGCTGGCCGCCGGAGAGGGTGGCGCCGCGCTCGCCGACCAGCGTGGCGTAACCGGCGGGCAGGCGGAGAATAAATTCCTCGGCGTTGGCCTGCCGGGCGGCCGCGCGAATCTCCGCTGCGGTGGCGTCGGCGCGGGCGAAGCGCAGATTGTCGCTGATCGAACCCGACAGCAGGAGACTGTCCTGCAACACGACGGCGAATTGGCGCCGGACCCAGCGCATGTCCCACTCGGCCTGGGGCGCACCGTCGATCAGGATACGGCCGGCGCCCGGGGCGTAGAGTCCGAGCAGCAGGTTGGCCAAGGTGCTTTTCCCGGATCCGGATGGTCCGACAAACGCGAGCTGCTCGCCCGGCTGGATGTGCAGGTTTATATTGTGCAGCACCCCGCGGTCCGGTGCGGTGGGGTAGGCGAAGGAGATGTTTTCATACCGGATCTCGCCGCGAAGCCGGTCGGTGCGCCGCGTGCCGTGCCACTCCTCGACGTAGGCGGAATCGATGAGTTCCTTGATGCTCTGGTAACTTTCCCGCCCGATGAAGTATTGTTCACTCAGGCCGACGAAGGCCTGAATCGGGCCGAGCACAATCGGCAGGCCGGCGACAAAGGCGAAGAGGGTGCCGAACGAAATGTTGCCGCGAATGGCAAGGATCGCGCCGCCGGCCATGACGACGAGGGCAATGATCTGCGTGCTGACGTACCAGAAGGTGCCGAAGATGGCGTTGATATAACTCTGGTGGACCCGCTCGCGGGCGAAATCGAGGCTGCGGCGGTCCAGGTCGGCCGCGGCCTGCCGTTCCTCGCCGAAGCTGCGGACGAGGCGCAGGGCGGAGATGTATTCGCTGGCGGTGCCGGTGAGTTTTTCCTGGGCGAGGCGCGCCGCATGGTTGCTGCGCTGGATGCGGGCAAAAAAATGATACTTGGCGATGCCGTAGGCCGGGAGAACGAGTCCGAGGACGAGCGCGAGCTGCCAGTTGAGCACGGCGAGGATGACAAAGATGCTGCCGCCGTAGAGAACATTGGGCAGAAACTGATTGAGGATGTTATAGAGCAGGGCCTCGACCTTCTGGGTGTCGAAGGCGTATTTCGAGAGCAGCCGGCCGGTCTTTTGCTGGTCGAGATAACCGAAGCTGAGGAACTGGAGCTTGAAAAAAAGCCGGCTCCGCAACTCGACCAGCATCTGCGCCATGGCTTTGGCGATCTCATTGGCGCCCCAGACCGAGAAGA
>JANMVS010000359.1:0-3316 GCA_031392885.1 Verrucomicrobiota bacterium | reverse complement strand
TCTGGCCGACCGCCAGGCCGCGCTCGCCAAGCTCCTCCCCTACCAGCGCGAGGATTTCTTCGGAATCTTCAAGGCGCTCAAGGGCTTCCCCGCCACCATCCGCTTCCTCGACCCGCCGCTCCACGAGTTCCTCCCGAACTCGAAGGAGTCGCAGATGGATCTCGCCCGGAAACTCAACATTCCCGTCGAGAAGATCATGCAGCGCGTCCACGAGCTGCATGAGTTCAACCCCATGCTCGGCTTCCGCGGCTGCCGGCTCGGCATCAAGTATCCCGAAATCACCGCCATGCAGGCCCGCGCCGTGCTCGAGGCGGCGGCCGACGCCAACAAGGCCGGCTTCAAGGCCAGGCCTGAGATCATGATCCCGCTCGTCGGCTTCAAGAAGGAGCTCGATCTCCAGACCGCCCTCGTCCACGAGGTCGCCGCCGCCGTCATGGCCGAGAAGAAGGTCAAGATCGCCTACACGGTCGGCACGATGATCGAGATCCCGCGCGGCGCGCTCACCGCCGACGAGATCGCGCAGACCGCCGAGTTCTTCAGCTTCGGCACCAACGATCTCACGCAGACCTGCCTCGGCATGTCGCGCGACGACTCGGGCTCCTTCCTCGGCGCCTACCAGGAGTCCGAGATCATGAAGAAGAATCCCTTCGCCTCCATCGACCAGACCGGCGTGGGCCAGCTCATGGAGATCGCCATCAGGAAGGGCCGGCAGACCCGTCCCGACATCAAGCTCGGCATCTGCGGTGAGCACGGGGGCGATCCGGACTCGGTCAAGTTCTGCCATAAGCTCGGCCTCAGCTACGTGTCCTGCTCGCCTTACCGCGTGCCGGTCGCCCGCCTGGCAGCGGCTCAAGCAGCCATTGCTGACGCGAAGAAATAAGCCCCTCGACCGCTGATACTCTCGAACCCGCCTTAACCCGGCGGGTTCTTTTTAGCCCGTATCGCGCCTGCCATCCGCAGCCCTCCTGTCCTCCATATCCAGAACGAACTGAAGAAACTCTCGCCGGCCGACCTAGTGACCAGCTCGCGCGATGGGAACCGCCGTTATTACCGGGCCAATTCCGGCAATCCACTCTTTTCTGACCTGCAACAGCTCGTGCTGAAGACCTCGGGGTTGCGCGACGTGCTGGCCAAGGAGAAACTCTTCATCAAGGGAGGCCCGCATGAGCTTGAGTGACTGGGCCAAGGCCGGATAGGTGCGGCCGCACAAGACTCTTCGGCAGCAAATCACCGACCTGTTCAGCATCGTGGACCGCGACCTGGAGGACGCGGTGCAGGGGCTGTCGGTGGACTGGCAGTTTGGCATCGCCTACAATGCTGCGCTCAAGCTTTGCACGATCCTGTTGTAGGCCGAGGGCTGGCGCCCGGAGAAAAATCGCGCGCACGACCGCACCCTGCAAGCGATGCCTTTGATTTTGGGCAAGGATCGGCAGGCCGATGCGGACTACCTCGACACCTGCCGCAACAAGCTCAACATCGCCGAATATGAAATGACCGGCCAGGTCAGCGCCAAGGAAGCGCGGGAACTGGCCGCCTTCACCCGCGAACTTCGTGAAACCTCGTGGAATGGCTGGGCCGGAAGCATCCCCGACTGTCCCCGTGGGGAAAGTAACCCTGTCCCCGAGCCGACCCGTCCGCCCTAGCCCGCATTTTTCACACTCGCCACGATATTTTGGCGATGCTCGACGACTCTCAGCCCGTGTGGGTCCGGCGCTTGGTCGGTCATGCGGGCTAGCTTCAGCGGGGACGGGCCGGCATCGCTCCGGCCAGCAGCGCGCATACTTCTTCGTCGGTTGTCTGCCCAAAGTCGGCGTAGAACCCGCCCACCGCGGCAAAGTCCCGCGGGATCAACAGCGCCACGCACTCGTCCGCCGCCGAGCGCAGTTCGAAATAGCTGTCGCGCGCCATCACCGGCGCCGCCGCGATGATGCGCCCCGCCCTGGCCTGGCGCAGCGCCGCGATCGCAACCCGCATCGTCGCGCCTGTGGCGACGCCGTCATCCACCAGAATCACCGTCTGCCCCCTGATCACCGGTGCCGGGCGGCCCGCCCGGTAGGTCAGCTCGCGCCGCGCCAGCTCGCGCTGCTCGCGGGCCGCCACCGCCGCGATGACCTGCCCGGAAACGCCGTGCGGCCCAACCACCCCTGCGTTGACCACCTGCAACCCGCCCGAAGCAATCGCCCCCACCGCCAGCTCTTCGTGGCCCGGCAGGCCCAGCTTCCGCACCACCAGCACATCGAGCGGCGCATGCAACGCCCGGGCGACCTCGGCCGCCACCGGCACCCCGCCGCGCGGCAACGCCAGCACCAGCACCTCAGGCCCGGTGTATTTCGCCAGCTTGCCGGCGAGTTGCCGGCCGGCCTCCACCCGGTTGGAAAATTGCGCGTGCATGATCAGCCCCTGCTCCGGCCGGCAGTATAGCCTCCTTTTCCCGTTTCGCCAGTGCCGGCTCTGCCCACCGGGTTTCCTTAATTCCATGGCCCCGGTTAATGACAGCCCCCCACCCCGCCGGCAACCCGGCGTAATCAGCTGTCGTTGATCTTCATCCCCGCTTCCCGTTTAGGCTTGAGATCGGACGATGCTCGGAAGGTCATACTGGATATTAATGTCTTACATTTAATTCTTGCCTTACCTATTCAATATATTCCTATTTCTACCCCATGGTCCCCATGAATCCTGAATCCGCTTACATGACCTCCAAAGGGCAGGTCGTCATCCCGGCCCGGCTCCGTCGGAAATACGGACTGAAGGAGGGCACCCGGCTCAACTTCGCCGAGGAGGAGGGCCGCTTTATCGTCCAGCCGGTCACCAAGGAATACATCAGCTCCTTCCGGGGCATCTTCAAATTGAAGCCCGGCGAGAAGTCCGCCGTGCAGGAGCATTTGGACGATCGGGCGAAGGAACGGGCCCGCGAGCGCCGCGAACTTGAGTCCGACCGCGGCAAATGAAGGCCTTGGTCTTCGACACCTCCGCCCTGCTGGCGCTGCTTTTCGGCGAACCCGGGGCCGAAACCGTCGAGGCTCTCATGCATCGCGCCTCTGAAAAGGATCAACCGATGCTGATGAGTGCGGTGAACTGGGCCGAGGTCTGCTACCGGGTGGAAGGCAAACGGGGAACCGAGGCTCTCGCCCAGGCCAAGGAATTCGCCACCAACGCCTCGGTCGTCGTGGTCCCGGCCGACCGGGAATTGTCCGAAGCGGCCGCCGCCTACAAAGCGGCCGACCTGCTTGCCTTGACCGATGCCTTCGCCGCCGCCCTCGCCAGGAGCCGCAAGGCCGAGCTTGTCACCGCCGACCGGGAGTTCAAATCTGTTGAA
>JANMVS010000027.1:0-4472 GCA_031392885.1 Verrucomicrobiota bacterium | reverse complement strand
CGCCAAAGTCGCCTTGCTCAAGACGGTCAGTGTGCGCCCCGCCTCCCTCGACGCCCCCGTCGGGGAGGACAATGATTCCGCCACCCTGGGCGACCTCGTGGGCGATGAACTGGCCGTCAGCCCCGACCAGGGACTGGGCGACAAGAATCTGAGGGAAGACCTCAGCGCCATGGTTAACTCGCTTGATCCGCGCGAGGCCAGTATCATCAAGTTGCGCTTTGGCCTCGAGGGAGAAAGTGAACTGACGCTCGAGGAGGTTGGCAAAAAATTCAAGGTCACCCGTGAGCTCATCCGGCAACTCGAGTACCTGGCCCTCGCCCAGTTGCGGAAGCAGATGCAAAGCCATCACAAGCAGCGCACGGCCGACGAGGTTGAACAGGAAACCCTCGCCGAGCAACGCGCCGACGTCATTCGCGAATTCATCGCCAAACAGCCGCTCCTGATGAAGTAACGGCAGGGACCATATAACCCAGCGTTCGGCGTGATCGCCGAACGCTTTTTTGCGGGGAGTGGGGATTTCCCATCCGGATGCTAATACCAGTGACTATTGATATTTGGATTGTCCCCTCTGCTGTGGCCGCGAGCGCCAGCGAGTGGACTTCGTTGGATCACTGACGCTCACCGCTACCCGGAGCGGCAATAATATCTCCAGTGGTTGGCATAATTGCATTTATTGAGCCGCGCTCATCAGGCAAACAGCACGATGCGTGGGGCAGGGCGGAGCAGCCCGCTCCGCCGCGGCGCACCGGGCCGGCGACGAGTGCGAGGCCTCGGCGGCGACGAGTGCGAAGCCTCGGCGGCGCGCCCTACCCCTCAGGCTAACGCGCGAGTCTCAATAAGATTCAGTTTTTCAAGACGGCCACTGGTCGGCAGGCCAAGGCTCGGCGACATACGTCGGCCTTACAGTTTCTAAGCGACGGCCAACGCGCAGGACTCCATCTCTCCCGTCACAGAAAAAAGGCGTTCCGCTTTCGCGGAACGCCTTGGTAGCAGGATCGCTGGAAGCGAACGGCTGCTTATTCCTTCTTGGAAGCCTCGTCGAAGATATCGCCGAGGTTCGTCATGTCGGAGGCACCGGGGTTCTTGGCGAACTGGTCGTAGGTTGCGGTCTCGGCGGCGAGCTGCTCGGCCGAGTAGTTCGCGGCCTTGATGCTCAGACCGATGCGACGTTGCTCGCGATCGATTTTAATGACGCGGGCCTGAACTTCCTGCCCAGGCTTGAGCACGTCCTTCACCTTGTCGACGCGCTCTTCCTGAATCTGGCTGATGTGCACGAGGCCATCAATGCCGTCCTTCAGTTCCACGAAGGCGCCAAAGGTGGTGAGCTTGGAGATCACACCCGGGACGACGTCGCCAATCCGGAAGAAGCTGTCGATGTCCGTCCACGGATCGGTGGCCAGTTGCTTCATGCCGAGGCTGATCCGCTGCTGGCTCGGATCGACGTCGAGGACGATGGCATCCACTTCGTCGCCCTTCTTGAGCATCTCGGACGGGTGGTTGATCTTGCGGGTCCAGGACATGTCGGAGACATGCACCATGCCATCGATGCCTTCCTCGAGTTCGACGAAGGCGCCGTAGGTGGTCATGTTGCGCACCTTGCCGCGAACGCGGGCGCCGACCGGATAGTTGTGGCGCACCATGTCCCACGGGTTGGCTTCGAGCTGGCGCAGGCCGAGCGAAATTTTTTGCTCTTCCTTCTGGATGCCGAGAACCACCGCATCGAGCTCCTGACCGACCTTGAGCAGTTCGGAGGGTTTGCTGATCCGCTTGGTCCAGGACATCTCGGTGATGTGGACGAGACCTTCGACGCCCGGCTCGAGTTCGATGAACGCGCCGTAGGGGACGAGATTAACGACCTTGCCATGAATCTTGGAGCCGACCGGGAACTTGTGGTCGATGTTGTTCCACGGGTTGTTCTTGGTCTGCTTGAGGCCAAGGGAAACGCGCTCTTTCTCGCGGTTGATGTCGATGATCATCACTTCGATTTCCTCGCCCTGCTTCAGCATCTCGGACGGGTGGCCAATGCGGCCCCAGCTCATGTCGGTGATGTGCAGCAGACCGTCCATGCCGTCGAGGTCGATGAACGCACCGAAGTCGGTGATATTCTTGACGACGCCCTTGCGAATCTGGCCGGGCTGTAATTTCTCGAGCAGGTCGCGACGCTTGTTGATGCGCTGCTCCTCGATGAGCTCGCGGCGGGAGAGGACAATATTCTGCCGCTCGTGGTTGATCTTGAGAACCTTGAAGTCGTAGGTCTGGCCGACGTATTGATCCAGGTTCTTCGGTGGCTGAATATCGATGTGCGACGCCGGCAGGAAGGAATCAACGCCAATGGAGACGATGAGGCCGCCCTTGACCTTCGCTTTGACGCGACCGGGGACGATGGCGCCCTCCTGGCACTTCTGCAGAATATTTTCCCAGTTCTTCTTTTGCTGGGCCTGCTCGTAGGAGAGGATAGGATTACCCTCCCGATCCTCGAGCTTCTCGAGAATGACCTCGATGGTGGAGCCAATCTGCAATTCGCCGAGGTCGGCGAATTCGTTGGCGGAGATGACGCCTTCAGCTTTGCCGCCGATGTCGACGACTACTTCATTGGCGCGGATTTCGGTGATGACGCCCGAGACGATCGAGCCTTCCTTCAGCTTGTCGAAGGAGCTCTGGGCGAGCAGGTCTTGCATTAACGAACTCATGATGATGACTAGGGTCGGAATGGCGTGCGAATACTCCAAAGCGCTCGCCTTCCGGCGTGGATCCTCGCGGATCCTTGTTGGTTGAGGGTTGGACTGTCTGAACAAGCCGGTGGGAGTGTCGCGGCAACACCGGCTTGACCTAAGAACGCCGCGAAAGGGGTCGAAAGTCCCCCATCCTTCCAGCTCCGGCAAGCGAAAACGTCAGAGTTTTTCGCGAGTCTTCTCCACGCCATTTCCAGCTAAAACCTGCTGCAACGCAGCAAAATAGCTCTCATATAGACCATGCTCGCGCAGAGCCTGTTCGCTCACGCCACCCGGAAAACTGCCCTCGACGTGATCCCAGACCAGCACCTCCACCCGCGTTTCGAGCGTCTCCGTCTCAAACAGCCTGATCTCAATCGTCGTTTGGCGGGCATCACGAGTGGCATTGCCGGTCCGGATGGGCGCATAACCATTGATGATCCAATCAGCAATCGCGGTGCGGCCGAGGAGCAGACCGGCATTTTTCACCGCCAGTTGCGCGGCGAAATACACCGTGCGCTGGTCCGCCGCAAAGATGCGGGTGTGAGGCGGCACCTTGGTAAAACGCTCCGTCATGCGCGTAGACATGGATTCACAACCGGCCGGGAGCAGGGCCCCAGCGAGCAGGACCAGGGCAAGTATTTTCATGCGAGGGATCAGTTCACTCAAGCTGGTTGTTGTTGCGAGAGACAATGCAGGGTGCCGAGGCCCCAGATCAGATCATAGCAATCGACCGGGATGATGGCTCGGCCCTTGAAACAGTCGCCCAGAATAGCGCAGGCCGCCGCATCGGGCCGTTTTTGTCGAAACTGCGGCACCAGCACCGCGCCGTTGATAATCAGGAAATTCGCATAACTGGCCGGCACCTGCTGGCCGCGAAAACCAAACGGCTGGGGCATCGGCAGAGTGACAATCTGGAATTTTTTCCCCGCCGGTGTGCGAAAACCCTGCAACCGTTCCAGATTCTCCGCGAGCAGTTGGTGATTTGGGTCGCGCCGGTTTGATTCCATGACGGTCACGAAGCCGTCGGCCTGGAAAAATCGGGTGAGGTCGTCGATGTGTCCATCGGTGTCATCGCCGACAATCCCCTCGCCCAGCCACAGTACCGTCTTAACGCCGAGGTAATCCTGCAGGTTTCGCTCGATCTGTTGCCGCGTCAGGTGCGGGTTGCGGTTTTTGTTCAGCAGGCATTGCTCGCTCGTCAGCAGCAACCCGTGGCCATTCACCTCGATCGAACCGCCTTCGAGCACCATGTCCTGCTCGAATCGGCGCAGCTTCAACTTCCGCGCAATGCGCGGCGGGATCTGGTTGTCGAGATCGTAAGGGGGGTATTTGCCGCCCCACGCATTGTGCACCCAGTCGGTCACGGCTACTTCGCCCGACTTGTCCTGTTTGACAAAGATCGGACCGTGGTCGCGGCACCAGGCGTCGTTGGTGGGATGGTTGTAGAACGCCACGCGCGTCAGGTCGGCGCCGGCCTGCGCGCAGAGTCGTTTCGCCCGCGGTTGCAGCCGGGCCGCACAATTGATGCGCACCGGCTCGAACCGGCTGATTTGCGCCACGAACCCGGCAAAGAGACGCGGAATCGGCCGGAACTGACCGGGCCAGGTCTGCCGGTTGTGCGGCCAGGAAAGCCACACCGCGGCTTGCGGCTCCCACTCGGCCGGCATGCGAAAGCCGAGGGCGGCAGGCGTCGGATGCTTCGGGGTGAGTGCTTGCATTGGGTCAAGACTGGAGGGCTCGCGTCTCTGCGAGCCGCGG
>JANMVS010000330.1:0-12838 GCA_031392885.1 Verrucomicrobiota bacterium | reverse complement strand
GTACGGCTACCAGGACAAGAACTGGGGCAACGACTACACCAACCCGTGGATCTGGCTCAACTGCAACAACCTGCGCAAGAAGCTGTGCTTCACCTGGTACGGCAGCTCCTACGCCTGTGACCTGCCCTCCAAGGCGAGTATCGACGTTGGCGGAGGCAACCCGAAGGGGTCAACCCGCTGGTTGCTGCAGTCGTCGCGAGAGGGCGGCTCGAACCGACGATGCAGCGCCCATCTTGAGCGTCTTGGCGATCCAGGAATAGGGTGCAGGAGAGGCTTGCCGTAATTGATAGGCCAGTTCCAACTTCCAGCGAATGGTTTTGGGCGCTGCGGCTGCGGCATTGAGCGTTTGGCCGAGCTGCGCCAGTCCGAGTCCGAGTTCCTGTTGCCAGAGGTGCTGCCGAAAATCCTCCAACTCATCGGCCGCCCACTCCGGAGCTATCACCTTTTCGCTGCCGTGCTGCCCCACCGTGTTCGCGAAATATTCCTTTCCCCAGATCTCGCCGCCCCAAAGCTGCTGCTTCACCTCTGGAGCCTTCGCAAACACCTCGCGCGCGATCACGCTCTTCACGGTCGTAACGATGCGCGTCACACTGTAGGTCGGCACCGACTGGATTAGAAAGTGCGCGTGATCCCGATCCAGTCCAATCTCCAGAAATCGCATCTCCCACCGCTTCTCGATCTCCAGACACGCCTGCCTTAATATCTGATCAACATGCTCCCCCATCACCACCCGCCGATACTTGGCGGCGCACACCAAGTGATACATCAACACCGATACATTGTGGCTCTTGTGGATATACCGACTCTCCATCCCTCAACATCCCATCCATCCAAGCCGAAGCAAGCTTCGGGGTATCGGACCCATAGCGAATGAAAGGTACCGGCCGGCGGCGGCAATATCTTATGTTGTCGCACCTATCGGCTGATCCACCCGGCCGGTTGGCCCGGACCGGGACGGCTTAAATTTTCAGATGCGCCAGCAACGCGCGCTCTTCCTCCTCGGGCAGCGGTTCGCCGTTGGTTTCCAAAATGCGGCGGGCCAGCGGTTCAAGCTGCTCGGCCGGCACCTCGACCACTCCGATGCCATCGCGCCATTGGATGATCGGCAGGCCCCAGGCCTTGTTCTCGAGAATGACGTCCGCATAGGCCTTGCGCATGGCGCGCATCGAGGCGCGGGTTTCCCAATCGAAAGAAGTGGCCAAGGGTTCCTCTACTTTGTCTGTCGGCTTGACTGGCATGATCGTCAACTTAGCCAGCGCCTCGACCATCACAAGTCTGGAAACGTCATTGACCCGCAACAGGCCGTCCCGCTCTGCGACCACCAGATGCGGATTCTCCCCGGTATTGTCGTAAATCCGCCAATCATGCACCAGCGGCCGATAATGCTCGATCAGGATCCGCAAGCCTTTGCCGAACCGGCGCAATTGCACCTCGTCCGGAATATCGTGACCGCCCTTCCTGACGCGCTGCTTCACCCGGGCGCGGGTGATGTCCAGATTGGGAATCCACAGGTAATCCAGACGTATCCGGTAACCCGCCTCCTTCACCTCGCGCAGCAGGTGCGTGTAGCCGTAGCCGGTCAGCGTGGTCTCAAACGAAAAATCCTGCCGGCGCTCGAATAAATCACGCAGACGCCTGAGCATGATGCGACCGGCCTCGTACGCCGCCTGGTCCGGCGCAAACGGCGAGAGTCCGGCGGCAATCAAGTCGGCATTCACAAATTCCCGACACCGCATTTCCTGCGGGAGGAAACGCTTCACGTAGGTTGATTTTCCGGCGCCGTTGGGTCCGGCGATGATGAACAAGTTCGGCATCACCTGCATATCAGGCGAAACCCGGCTGCACGTCAACGGACGGTCTCAGCCTAATATCAGGCTCTCGCCTGTCATCTCGGCGGGCTTGGGCAAGCCCATGAGCTGAAGCACCGTCGGCGCGATGTCGGCCAGCCGGCCGCCGGTGCGCATCTTGGTCTTCCCGGCCACGAGCCCCTCACCCACGACGAAGACCTCGACAAGGTTCAGGGTGTGCGCGGTGTGCGGGCCATTGTTGATGGGATCCCACATCTGCTCGGCGTTGCCATGGTCGGCGAGGATGACTGCCTTCCCCTCCTTGGTCGCCAAGGCGGCGAGGAGTTCCCCCACCCCACGATCGGTCGCCTCGCAGGCCTTGATCGCCGCCGGCAACGAGCCGGTGTGGCCGACCATGTCGGGGTTGGCGTAGTTCACGACGACGAGGCCATACTTGCCAGACAGGATCGCGGCCTTGGCGGCGGCGGTCACCTCGGCCGCCGACATCTCGGGCTGCAGGTCATAGGTCGGCACCTTCGGGCTCGCGGGGCACGCCCGATCCTCGCCGGGAAACGGCGTATTGCGGTAGTTGTTGAAGAAAAAGGTCACGTGCGGGTTCTTCTCGGTCTCGGCGCAGCGGAACTGCCCGATGCCGGCCGCGCTCACCACCTGGCCAAGGATATTTTTCAACGCCTCCGGCTTGCCGGAGATCACGTGCACCGGCAGGCCGGCCTCATACTCGGTCATCGTGGCGTAGTAGAGATCAAGCTTGGCGCCGCGGTCAAAATCCTTGAAGCCGTCGATCACGAACGCCTTCGTGATCTCCCGGGGCCGGTCGCCCCGGTAGTTGTAGAAAAATACGGCATCGCCGTGGCCGATGGTGGCAACCGGCTTCCCGTCCGGTCCGGTGATCCAGGTCGCCGGTACAAACTCGTCACCATTCTGGGTCGCGCTGAGCGGCTTCTCATAGTAACCCGCGATGGCCGCTTCGGCGCTGGGCGCGGTGGCGACGGCCTGGCGTCCCGTGAGCATGTCATAAGCTTTCTGCACGCGCTCCCAGCGGTTGTCGCGGTCCATCGCCCAGAAACGGCCGCACACGGTGGCAATCCGGCCGACGCCGATCTCGCGGCACCTGGCCTCGACCTGACGGATGTAGCCAAGCCCGCTCTGCGGCGGCGTGTCGCGCCCGTCGGTGAAAGCATGGATGAACACCCTATCCGCGCCAAGCCCGTCCGCCTTGGCCTGGAGCAGAATGCCGTAAAGATGCTCCAGCATGCCGTGCACGCCGCCGTCAGAGACGATGCCCATGAGGTGAAGCTTGGCGGGCGGCGAAGCCTGGAGGCGGGCGACCACGTCGTGCCACACGGGGTTGCGCGCGAGCTGTTTCTCGGAAAAGAGCTTGTTCAGGCGCACGAGTTCCTGGTCGACGATGCGGCCCGCGCCGATGTTTTCGTGCCCGACCTCGGAGTTGCCCATCTGGCCGGCGGGCAGGCCGACGTCCAGGCCGCTGGCCGCGACGAGGGTGCGCGGATATTTGGCGTGCAGCAGATCATCACAGGGTTTCCGGGCGAGAAACACGGCGTTGAACTTGTTTTGTTCGGGCTGGGAATTCTGGCCCCAACCATCGCGAATGATAAGCAGCACGGGAGAACGCAGGGCGGACATGCCGCTGTTGTCCGGCTTCCCCGGCCGGCGGGCAATCTAAAATGACACGGCACCGGTTGACTTTGCATTCAAAAACCCCACCTGTTTCAAGCCATGTCCAAGCCGGCCATCCTCCTCCTCAACCTCGGTTCCCCCGACTCCACTTCCGTCCCGGACGTGAAGCGCTATCTGCGCGAATTCCTCGGCGACGAGCGCGTGATTGACCGGCCGGCCCAGCCGCTGCGCTGGCTGCTGGTCAATGGCATCATCATCCCTTTCCGCGCCCGCAAGTCGGCCCATGCCTATGCGCAGGTCTGGACCGCCGAGGGCTCGCCGTTGGTGGTGACGAGCCAGCGGGCGCAGGCAAAGCTGCAGCAGCGCGTCGATCTGCCCGTCGAACTCGCCATGAACTATGGTAATCCATCCATTCCCGCGGCCCTGACCCGGCTCGCCGCCCAGGGCGTGGAACGGCTGCTGCTTTTCCCGCAATACCCCCACTACGCGATGTCCAGCTGGGAGACGGTGGTCGCCAAGGTTTATCGCGAGGCGGCGAAACTCGCCCCGGCGATGAAGATCGAATCGGTCCGGCCGTACTTCGCGGACGCAGACTATATCCAGGCCCTCGTCGAAAGCGCGCGGCCCTATCTTGCCCAACCCCACGACCATCTGCTCTTCAGTTACCACGGCATACCCGTGCGCCACCTGACCAAGGCCGACTCATCGCACACCCACTGTCAGACCGTGCCGGATTGCTGCACGACCTGCAGTCCCGCGCACAGCACCTGTTACAAGGCGCAGGTCACGCGCACCACCCACGAATTCGCCCGCCGCGCCGGGCTCGACCCGAAAAAATGGTCCATCTCCTTCCAGTCGCGGATCGCCGGCGAACCGTGGATCTCCCCTTACACCGACCACCTCTTTGAGGAATTGCCGGCGCAGGGCAAAAAGCGACTGCTGGTCATCACTCCGGCCTTTGTGACTGACTGTCTCGAAACCTTGGAGGAAATCCGGATGCAGGGCGCGGAGAGTTTCAAAGCGGCCGGCGGCGAGTCGTTTGTGCACATCCCCTGCCTTAACGACCAACCGATCTGGATCGATTTCCTCGAGCAACGCGTCCGGCTCTGGCAATAATCCGTCGGCCCCCCGCAGGGCGCCCCGGCCACCGGAAGGAGGGTGTTACCCCACATTCGAGTTTTTCGGGGTCGGTAAAAGCAGTATAAAGATCTCCCTCGAGGGATTTTTTTTGAAATCTTAGCTCGCGGCAACGGATATTTCTTACAAAATTTACCATCTGGAGTGAAACCACAGTCCATCACTAGCACAAACAGTCAAAAACTGGCCAGCAGCGCCGTCCTCGTCCTCGACCCCAACGGTCGGATCCTGACGGCCAGCGCCGCTGCGCGCACCCTCTGGCAGGCTTCGGCCACCGAATTGGTGAACGACCTGTTGCCCAATCTCTTCACCTTTGATGTCGTTTCGCTGGAATCCGGTTGGGTGCAATCGCAATGGGAAGTGCTGCTGGCCGCCACCCAGGACCAGCCGATCACCCTGAAACTGCAACCCAAGGAGGCCGCCCCCTTCGATGCCCTGGTCCGCATCGAGAAAACCGGGGAGGAACCCGTCCGTTACCTGGCGTTCATCAGTGTCCCCGCGTCAGCCGCCGCACCGGCGCCGGTGGCCGCCACCGCCACCCCGCCCGCTCATTTCCTGACCGAGCTCAATGAGCGCAGTCCGCTCGGCTTCTTTGATCTGAATTTCCTCAAGAACGAGGTGTATTACTCGACCGCGTGGAAACACATGCTCGGCTATACCGACACCGCGCTGCCCAACACCTACGAGACCTGGCTGGCGCTCATCCACCCCGACGACTCAGCCGCCGCCCCCGACCGGCAGGGCCGCAGCGGCGCCACCGGGACCCGGCAGTTCTCGCTCGAGTTCCGCCTCAAGCACGCGCACGGCCACTACGCGTGGGTCCAGAGCGTGGGCACCCAGTTTTTCGGCCCCAACGGCGCGTTACAGCGCGTCATCGGCGTCCATCTCAACATCGCCGATCGCAAGGATTTCGAGGAAGCCAGCCTCCGCGCCGAGGAACGCCTCCTGCTCCTCGCGGACCGCGGCCGCGCCGGGGTCTTTGATCTCGATTTTTCCACCGGGCTTTGCTGGCTTTCCCCGGGCTTCCGGTCGCAACTCGGCTACGTGGAAAGCGACCTGCCCGACACGCTCGAGTCCTTCCTGCTTGCACTGCCGATGGACGAGACCACCGGCGGACTGCCGGCCTATTTTTTGGCCCAACATCCCAGTCAGGTCGCCTACTTCGACACCCTGAGGCTGCGTCACCGCGACGGCCACGAGATCCTCGTGCACGCCGGCGTGGTCCGCCAGATTTCACGCCGCAAGGAACTCCAGCGCGTGCTGGGCTTTGTCGTGCCGCTGCCGGAGGAATCAGCGGTCGCGGCCTCGTTGGCCGCACCGGGACCCGGTCTGCCGGCGGCGCATCTCACCGCGCTGCTGGTCGAAATGCACGAGGCCGTGCTGCTCGCCGATGCCAAGGGCCGGATCGTTTTCCTGAACGCCAAGGCCGAAAAACTGCTCGGCCGCACCGCCGCGGCGAGCCTCGGCCAGCCGGCTTGGGAAGTATTCCAGCTGGTCCACCGCTTGAGCGGACAGTCGGGGGAGAGCCCGATCGACAAGGCCCTGACCGCGGGCGATTCCACCCCGCTCACGACCGAGTTCGCCCTCGACACCGGCGCCGCCAAGCCCCTGCCGGTGGCCTTCAGCGCGCGCGCGGTGATCGATGCCGCCGGCAAGCCCACGGGCGTCGTGGTCGTCTTCCGCAATCCCGAGGAGATGACCCTCACGCCGGAGGAACTGGTGCGCTCCAACCGCTTCGAGTCGCTCGGCCAACTCGCCGGTGGCATCGCCCACGATTTCAACAACCTGCTCACGACCATTCTCGGCGGGGTCTCCATGGCGAAGGACGCCCACGATTCCTCCGGTCTGGAGAACAGCGAGCGGGCCTGCCTGGCCGCGAAAGGCCTCAGCAAGCAACTCCTCACCTTCGCCAAAGGCGGCACGGCGGTGCGCCAGGTCGTCAAGCCCGCGGATATCCTCGCCGACAGCATGCGGCTCGCGGCCGCCGGCTCGACCGTGAAGATCGAGCTGAAGGTCGGGCCCGACACCAGCACGATCTGCGTGGATCGTGCGCAAATCCTGCAGATTTTCCAGAATCTCATCATCAACGCCATCCAGGCCATGACCACGGGGCAGGGCGGCATCTGGATCACCGTCGACAACGTCAAACTCGCCGAAGGCCAGCTCGCGCCGCTCCCCGCCGGGACCTACGTGGCCGTGGAGGTGCGCGACAACGGGAGTGGCATCAAGCCCGAGCATCTGGAGAAAATCTTCGATTCCTTTTTCACCACCAAAAAAACCGGCACGGGCCTCGGCCTCGCCACGGTGCTCTCCATTGTCAAGCGCCACGGCGGCCAGATGAACGTCGCGTCCGAAGTCGGCGTGGGCACCGCGTTCACCGTCTATTTGCCGCAAGCTGACCGGCCCGAGGAAATCGAGGCGCGCCGCAAGCCTTCCAGCAATTACGCGACGCGCACCAACCGCATCCTCTTCATGGACGACGACGAGCATATTTGCACGCTCACCAAAGGCATGCTCGAGAGTTTGGAGTATAAATGCGACCTGGCGAAGAACGGCGAGGAAGCCATCCAACTTTACAAGCGCTACCTCAATATCGGGCGGCCTTACGATGCGGTCATCATGGACCTTACGATCGTCGGCGGCATGGGGGGCGAACAAACCTTCAAGCTCCTGCAGGAACTCCATCCCGAGGTCTGTGCCATCGTCACCAGCGGCTATGACAACGACGACATGCGCCGGCAGTTTCTCGACCTGGGCTTCTGCGACTACCTGACCAAGCCGTATCGCGTCAAAGACCTCGGCAAGAGCCTGCGGACCGTCCTGGGCAAGTAGCCCCGGCCCTTTTTCGGGAGCAGCGGAGGGACTTTATTTCCCCTCCAACAGTTTCCGGGCCCGCACCACGGCCGACTCCAGATCTGCGGCGATATTCTCCCGGCCGAGCACGTCAAAAAAATCCGCCTTCTCCATCATGAAATAGGGTTGGGTATGCGGGCCGCTCAAGACGAGGTGCTTGCCGTGCCGGCGCAATTTGGCGTGGAGGGTTTCCACCCGGTTCAGGGCGGTGGCATCCATGGCCGTTACCGCCGCCAGGTGTAAAATGACCACCCGGGTGTCGCCCCCGGTCCGGCGGATGATACTCTCGAGTTTCTCCGCCGAACCGAACAGCAGAGCGCCAAACACCCGGTAAATCATCACGCCCGGCGGGATATCCTTCACCGGCTCGTGTCCCTGCCCGCCCGCCGCCGCTTCCTCGCCGGTCAGCTCATGAATCTTGGTCGTATCCGCTACCCGCTTGATGAAGAGGAATGCCGCCAGCACCATGCCCACTTCGACCGCCACGGTCAGATCGAAGAGCACGGTCAAGCTGAAGGTGATCAGGAAGACTGCGGCGTCGCCCCGGGGTTTCTTATGCAACAAGGAGAATTCCTCCCATTCACCCATGCGGACGGCCACCACCGCCAGCACCGCCGCCAAGGTGGCCAGCGGCACATCGGAAAAGAGGGGTGCAGCGACCAGCAGAACCACCAGGAGAAATACCGCATGGATCATCCCCGCAACCGGCGAACCCGCGCCGCTGCGGATATTGGTCGCCGTGCGGGCGAGGACACCCGTGGTCGGCAAGCCGCCGAAGAGCGGCACCACCATATTCGCCACCCCCTGCGCCATGAGCTCCTGGTTGGAGTCGTGTCGGTCATCAATCAAGCCGTCGGCCACCACGGCCGCCAGCAGGGACTCGATGGCGCCGAGCAGGGCAATGGTGAACGCGGGCCGGATCAATCCGCCCAGGTGTCCGAGTTCGATCAGGGGAAATTGCAAGCGGGGCAGGCCCTGCGGAATGCCGCCAAATTTGCTGCCGATGGTTTCGACGTCCCACCCAAGTCGGTGGTACAACTGCACGATCAGCAGTCCCGCCAGCACCGCCGCAATGGACCCCGGCACCCGGCTCCAGTGTTTCGGCCAGAGTAAAATGATGGCGAGCGACACCCCCGACAAGGCAAGCGTGCTCCATTCTAGATCCGGCAGCGCCGCGACCAGCGCGCCCACCTTGGGTAGGAATTCAGCCGGCTCCCGGGCCAGCGGCAGGCCGAATAAGGCGCGGATCTGGGTCGACAGGATGGTGATCGCGATGCCGCACGTGAAACCCACGGTCACCGGATGGGGAACGAACTTGATCAGGCTGCCCAATCGCAGCGCACCCATCGCAAACAGGATTACCCCGGCCAGCATCGTGCAGAGCAAAAGGTCGGCCAGGCCGTATTGCGCGACCAGCAAAGCGATCAAGCCGACGAATGCTCCCGCCGGTCCTCCGATCTGCACGCGCGAACCACCCAGCGCAGAAATCAAAAATCCGCCGATTACACCCGAGTACAGTCCCGCCGCTGGCGTAACCCCCGAAGCGATGCCGAGCCCGACGCACAGCGAAAGCGCTACGATGCCCACCGTGAGCCCCGCCCCGAGGTCTGCCAGAAATTTGGCCCGCGTGTAACCCCGCAGGACTTCAATCAGCTTGGGTTTAAAATAGAATTTTTTCGCCGCCCAGGGTGGAGTCGATTCTATCATGATGCGGTAGCTTGCTCGTCGGCTTGCTCCATAGCAACGCACGGCTCGGAAAAAAAGTTCTCGGCGGGGGCGTCGCCGCCTTTGCCCCTACCCGCGCCACGTGAACGCGTGGCACAAGGCCACGCCGGCGGCGTCGGCCTCGTCGAACGCCATCGTGCGGCCGTGGCCGAGCATACCCATCACCGTGCGCGCCATCTGGTCCTTGCTCGCGCGCCCGTTGCCTACCACCGCCAGCTTCACCCGCAGGGGCGCGTACTCAAAAATTTCCTTCTGCCGCAAGGCGGCCGCGGAAATCGCGGCCCCGCGCGCGGCCCCCAGAATCTGCGCGGTCTGAAAATTCTGCACATAGATCGTCTGTTCGAGCGCCACGTGCGCCGGGTCAAATTCCGCCACAAACGCCGCCACCGCCCGGTGGATCTCCCCGAGACAGTGCGCCATCGAAAGCTTCGCCGGCACCTTGACGGTCTGGCTGCGCAGCATGACAGGCTGCCGCCCGGGGATGAACTCAATCAGCACCAGGCCAGTGCCGCGTAGACTCGGATCAATGCCGAGCACGCGGCCATGAAACGCCGGCCGCTGCAGCGTCGGGGCCTCCAGCCAGGTCTTGGGCGCAAGTCTGCCCTCGAGTTTCGCCTTCCACATCTGCCGGACGGAAATTCGCGCCATGGGTCACCACGAAACACCCGAAAGCCACGAAAGAAAAGCCGGGATAAACCCCGACCTACAGTTAAATCGCGTCATCCTATTTTAAAAAACTCAGCGATGCTTCGGCCGGCAACATGCGGTGCGAGGTGGTTCACTGGAATTCCCCTCCGCGCTTCCGGCTTGTGATTGGGCCCCGGGCCCCGCCAAGCTGAGCTGTGCTCGTTAGTCCTCGATGAAAAAGCAGGATCAGGACCGGAATCTCCCGCCCGACGGGACTATCGCCCCGTTTCCGAGCCGGTGGCGGAGCTGGCGGGCGCGGTTGGCAATGTTTCATTGGCGCGACTACTGGTGGCACCTGCTCGACCGCTGGGAAACGCACCCGTCGTTTCGCCGTTGGATTTATGGCTTGCTTGCGGCACTGGTGCTGTTGGCGGGCTTGGTGTTGTGGGCCTATCCGCCATGGGCCCAGCGCAACGCGCTCCGGCTGGCCCAGCAATGGCTCGCCTCCGGCCACTACAAATATGCGGTGGAAGCAGTCGAGGAAGCGATGCTGGTTGCCCCCCAGAGCCCCGAGCCGTGGCGGATCGCGGCCGAGCTGGCCCGGCTCGGCGGGCAGCGGGACAAGGCGGTGGAGTATTCCCACCATGCGGCCAACCTCGCCCCGGGCAATGCCGACCTGCACCTCGCCTGGGCGGCGGATGCCGTGCAGGCCAACCTGCTGGAGGAAGCCGAACGTGCCTTGGCGACCCTCCCGACTGAGGCCTGGGCGAATTCCTCCCCCGCTCAGCGCATTCTGGGGGAGATCGCCCGCCGCCGCGGGCGGCTCACCGTGGCAAAAAACTTTTTTGAACGGGCCCTCGAACTCGATGGACCCGCGGCAATTGACGAGGTGCCGCTCGGACTCATCTTGCTCAATGCCACCGACCCGGCGGAACGCCGGCGTGGCCTGGTGTTACTCACGAAATGGACGACGGACCCCTCGTGGGGCGCCGAGGCTTTGCGCACCTTGCTGCAGGACGCCCTGGGTCGGAATGAACGACTGCCGCTTCTGAAGTGGGCGGAAGCTTTGCGGATCCACCCGGGCTGCACGCTGAGCGATATGCCCGACTGCCTGCTGGCCCTGGCGCGGGCTGATGAGGCACGTTTCACCGCAGTGCTCGCCGCCATGGAAAAGGACCATGCCGTCGATCCGCGGGCGGCGACGCAGTTGCTGAGTTGGTTGAATCAGATCGGTCGCAGCGCCGACGCCGTGCGCTGGATGCAGACTCTGCCCCAGCCGGGCCTGAGGCGTCCGCCCCTCGTCGTGGCCGCGGCCGAAGCTCTCCGGCAGACGGGTGACTGGCCGGCGTTGCAGGCGTGGACGCAGAACCAGGACTGGGGCCCGGATGTTGATTTTCTGCGCTGGGCCTACGGCATGCAGGCCGCCCGCGTGCTCGGCGACACGACCCAGGCGGAGGAACTCTGGCGCACGCTCTACAGCCATGCGCAGCTGAATAGTGTCCACGCGCTTTTTGCCGCCTCCACCCTTTATAGTTGGGGCCGCGTGACGGAAGCTGAGGCCCTGTGGTGGCGGGCCGCGGCCGCGGAAGGGAAAATCGCGATCGATGCCCTCGGGTCCTTGGCCCGGCACTACCAGACCCAGCGCGATGCGGAAGGACAGTACCGCGTGTTCCGCCAACTGCATTCGCTTCGGCCACAGGATCCCGCCATCGGCAATAATTTCGCCTTCTTCGCCGCGCTGACTGGGCGTGAGCAACGCCTGGCGGAGCAGATTGCCCGGGCGAATCTCACCCTGGCGCCGCGCAATCCCGCCTACCTTGCCACCTGTGCCTTCGCCCTCTTCATGCAAGACCACGCCGCGGAGTCCCTCGCCATGCTGCAACCGCTGGCCGCGCAGGCACCGGAAAACCCCGCGCTGACTTTTGCCTACGGACTCGCCCTGGCGGGCACCGGACAGAAAGCCGCCGCGCATATCCTGTTGGATCGGCTGCCGCTGGAATCATTGACCATTCGGGAAACCGAGGTGATCAAGGCCGCCTTGGTCGACTATTGAGCCTCGCAGATTAGGCTGACAGCACAATGAGTGAGGTAGGGCGGAGCGGCCCGCTCCGCCGCGGCGCACCGGGCCGGCGACAAGGGCGAAGCCTTGGCGGTGCGCCCTACCTGGCACGCCGAGGTGCGAGCCTCAATATGACGGATCGATGCGATCGAAATGGTGGAACGCGGCCGCCGGACGGGTTGGCTTGGCGCGTTGCGGGCAAACGCGTCACGGAGGCCGCGTTCCACCCAATTGAACTGCCTGCTCCCGACTAAGCAGCCGGCTCCGAACGCCGGCGGAAACGGCGCCAGCCGAACAACCCGAGGGCACCGACGACGGGTAAGATCGACCCCACCTCGGGAATGACTTTGCCATCGATCGTCGTCGCGGAGCCGACCTGATACACGAGCAAGCCGCTCGGATTGAGCGCACTTGAGCCTGAGCTTCCGGATAGGCTGTTCGTGTTGTCCACCACCACGTAGATGTAATTCGTGCCGATGACGAAAGCGGAGTTATTGGACCCGTTCGCATCAGTGAAATTCTGGAGATAGAGGGCGTTGGTGTTGCTCCAGGCGTTGGTACGGGAACCCGCCAGAGTACTCCCGGTATTGACACTGCCGTTGGCGTTCAACGTGGGGTTGACGTACACTTTGTACTGATCGTCCGCCGCCAGGGTCAGGGAAATGGAGATTTGGTTGGTCGCGGTTCCACTCCCCGTCCCGACAATGGTGAAGGCCAGTCGATAGACATACTGGGCGCTATTGGTGCCGGTTGTGCCATTACCCGGCAAAAAATCGCCACCGATGTTAGTTGTGCCGCCAGTTGCCGCTGTGCTCGCACCCGGCGCGGTAATCCATTTCGCGGTAGAACTGTTGGCAACATACGCTGGGTCAATGAAACCGCTGCTTAAAACGTACGCTGCACCGGTGTAGGTGCTGTTGCCGGTATAACTCGTGCCATTGACCTTGGCATAGGTGACAGTCCAGTGCGTATCGGTGGCGCCACCGCTCAG
>JANMVS010000314.1:0-7501 GCA_031392885.1 Verrucomicrobiota bacterium | reverse complement strand
ACCGGCTCATCCGGAGGATTCGCCCTGCCGTTGACCTCGCCGTTGTAATAACCTACCAAACCCAACCCCTGCCTCATGCACTTTCTTGGCCTGCACTGGATCGACGGCCTGATTATCGTTGCCTACAGCATCGCCGTCCTGGCGATCGGCAAAATTCTTTCCCATGGGGTCAAGGGGGAGAAGGATTTCTTCCTCGGCGGACGCTCGTTGGGCAAATGGTTTCAGTTTTTCCTGAGTTTCGGCACCATGACCGATCCGGGTCAGGCCACCACCACGTCGAGTTCGGTCTACCGGCAGGGGGCGGGCGGGGCCTGGCTCGCGCTGATCACGCTGTTCCTGACGCCCTATTATTGGTTCACCGCCGTGTGGTTTCGCCGGGTGCGGCTCACCACGATGGCCGATTTGTTCGAGGACCGCTTTGGCCGGCGCTTCCTCGCCACCTTGTATGCGGTGACGACCATCATGATGGCGATCGTGAGCATTGCCGGCGGGAACGTGGTGGCCCTGAAAACCCTGCAGCCACTCATGGTGAAGGAGCCGGCGATCTACTCCGCGGCGGAAAAACAGATGGTGGCGGAATTCCACGAGTACACCGCCCTGCGCAAGGAGCGCGCGGTCACGCCCCGGTCGGGTGACACGGCGGTCCGCTACGACCGGCTCAAGGATTCCTACGACCGGGGCGCGTTGCAGCCTTACGTGACGTATCTGCATCCGGCGACATTTTATCTCATCTCCTCGGTCTTGGTGGCGGTGTTTGTCATGCTCGGCGGGTTGAAGGCTTCGGCGGTGGTTGATGGAATGCAGGCGGTCCTGGTGATTGTGATCTCGGTTATGCTGATCCCTTTTGGTCTGGCCAAAATCGGTGGCCTGGCCGGGCTGCACGCGAAAGTGCCGGCGGTGATGTTCAACCTTTTCGGCGGGGGCGGGGCCAGTGAATACACGTGGTATTCCATCGCCGCGCTGTTGCTGGTGCAGTTTGTCGGCATCGTGGGTTCGCAGGCGGGCATGACGATCGCGGGTTCGGCGAAAAACGAGATGGCGGCCCGGCTCGGCGCGGTGACCGGCGGATTCAGCAAACGCTTCGTGACCATCGCGTGGGCGTTTAGTGGCCTGATCGCCCTCGCGTTGTTCGGGCCCAGTCTGGCCGATCCCGACCAGGTCTGGGGTCTGCTGACGCGGGCGCTGCTGCCCGTCGGTCTCATCGGCGTCATGATCATCGGCATTCTCGGCGGCAAACTTGCGCTGCTCGGGGCGCAGTCGGTGGTGTTGTCCGGTCTCGTGGTGAAAAACCTGTATGAGCCGCTTTTTCCCGGTAAGCCCGAGCGGCACTACATGTTCATTGCCCGCCTGACCGTGCCGGTGGTGCTCGCGCTCGGCATCGGCGTCGGGCTCTACATGAACAGTGTGATTGCCCTCCTGAAATTCGCCATCGTGCTGCTGGTGATCTGGGGCGTGCCGATCACCTTGATTTTTCTCTGGCGCCGGCTGACCGAGACGGCGGTCCGCGTGCAGGTGCTCGCAACCGTGGTGCTCGTGGCCGTTATTCCCTGGAGCGTGCCGGCCATTCCCCTTCTGGCCCGTTCCGCCACGCTGACCCAACTGACGCACGAGCATGAGGTCGCCGTTAAGGTCCCGGCCAGCGCCGCGGATGTCGCGGCGGGACGGGCCCGGGCCGAGGGCGAAACCATCACGCGGGTGCAGCGCATCGAGCCGGTCTCGATCTATTTCGAGGAAGGGGTGGTGCGGAGTGATCCGAATGATTTGACCTCCCCGAAGACCGGGAAAGGTCTGTTCCGGATCGAGGTTTACCTGCTGGCGGTGCTCGGGGTGGATGTCGTGGGCTTCAACCCGGCCCAGTTGCTGATGACCCGTTACGTTGTCGATGCGCTCCTGCCGCTGTTGATTTTACTCGGGGTCAGCCGGCTCACGCCACCGACGGACCCGGGGCGGGTGGCGCGTTTCCATGTGCGCCTAAAAACCCCGGTTGGGGCCACGCTGGCCGAGGACGCCCTGGCCGTGGAGGCCAGCTATGCGAATCCCACGCGCTATGATCACCTCAAGCTTTTCCCGCGGTCGAACTGGGAATTCACCCGGTGGAACCGGCCCGACGCGCTGGGCTTCATCGGCTGCTGCGCCATGGTCGGCGGCATTCTGGTGTTCTTCAAAGCCGTGCTGCTGCTCGGGGGTTGAACCCCGGCCCAAAATCCTCCGGTTCAGGGTTCAGGCCCCGACCGGTTTGTAACGTATTACGTTACAAAACTCCGTCACCTCTCGCGACCGAGTCACTCCGATCACTTGTAACGTATTATATTACAAACCGGCTTGGGGTCTGAACGCAGAGCGGGCGGACCGGGCAGCCGCACCGGATCACAGGCCCGGCACGGTCGGGTCATCGCCGGCGAGATGAACCGCGCCGTCGAACACCACCACTTTCGAACAGCGCAATTGGGCAACGCCGGCGAGCACGTCGGATGCGGTCAGCAGGAAGCGCGGCTTCGCGCCTGCGACGAGCACGCCGAAGTTTTCCGCGTAGCCGAGCCGGGCGGCGCTGGCGCCGGTGGCGCTGTGGAGGACCTGCGCGGCCGAGAGGCCCGCCTGCTCCATGAGTTCGAGTTCCTGGAGCAACCCCCAGCCGTGGGGCACCCCGTGCGAGCCCGCATCGCTGCCGGCGACGATGCGCACGCCGAGTTGTCCGGCGCGGGCGAGGCTGCGCGCGTGACCGTCGAGGATCCGCCGGAGGTTGTCGCGAATCAGGTCGCTCCAACCGAGGGTGGCGGCGTGGTCCACCTGGTATTGCACCGGGGCGAAGGTTGGGACCCAGGCCAGATCGAGGTCGCGCAGTTGGGCAAGTTGGGTGTCGTCGATGAAATAACCGTGTTCGATGGTGTCCACGCGGGCGACGAGGCAGTTGGCCACACCCTCATGGCCCGAACAGTGGACCATGGTTTGTTTGCCGTGGGCGCGGGCGGCGGTTGCGAATTGCGCCAGCTCGGCCGCCGGCATCTGGGGTTTGGCGGTAACGGCCCCTTGTTCGAAATTGATGATCCCGGTCGCAATCAGTTTGATGCGGTGCGCGCCGGCGGCGACGCGTTCGGCTACGGTGTCCGCGGGCGTGCCTTGCTCCTCCATCGGGCGCGACATGAACGAACCGTACCGGCCCTGATGATTGATCGCCGCGCCGGGCGCGTCCACGTAGGGCATGACACCGCGCGGGGCCGAGCGCCAGCGGGTCTGCAACGCGAGGCCGACCCCGGCCTTGTCCCCGGCTTCGCGCACGGCGATGACACCGAGGGCCACGAGGCGGGCGAGCCGCGCTGCGGCGCGGGCTTGGAGCTCGGCCGCGGGGAGTTTGAGGTAGGCCGCGCGCTTTTCCGGATTTTCCTCGCCGCCTTCCAGGAAGAGATGGGTATGCGCATCGATGAGTCCGGGCAGCGCCAGGTGCGCCGGCAGGTGGCGATCGGGGGCGGTCTGGCCGGGTCGGAGCAGTGCCGCGGACGGCCGGTCGGCGCCGGCGTGCAAAATCCGGACGCCGTCATAGACGAGATGGGCGTCGCGCAGCGCGGTGGTGTCGCGACCCGAAAACAATCGGCCCACGCGCAACCAGACCGGGCCGGAGCGAGGCGTGAGCGCGGCGGCAAAGTCAGCGGAAATGGTGGTGCGCGCGAACGAGCTCATGGGTCCAACGGGAGGGTGGGGTTCGCGGCGCCGGTGGTGGGGTCGGGGGTGGGCGCGAACGGCACGGTGATTTTCTTCGCCAGATGATCGCGGTGGTGCCAGGTGTTGGCCCAGCTGGAAGTGCCCCGCAGACTCTGGTCCTGGAGCACCGGGGCGTGGGCGAGCAGGGCGTCCGCGCGGCCCTCGGATTTCAGACGATCATAGGCGCGGGACCAGATGCACTCGAAGTCGGCGACCTCACATTTGCCATCGCGGGTGCCTCCACAAGGACCGTTGCGCTGGTTCTTGGCGCAGGCGGATTCGGGACAGAGGAAGGCGATGTCGGGGAGCGAGCAGTCGCCGCAATCCTGACAACCGAACATCGCGGCCTTGCCCGTGTGCTCGGCGAAACGCAACCACGCCGGCCCTTGCCGCGGGTCGCGGGCGGCCGCCGTGAGCTTCTGGCCGGCCGGCCACAGCCCCCGGCCCTCCGTGAACATGAGCCGATGCACAAATTTCGAGAACCGGTAGCTGACGGTGACATTGGCGGTTTTCGCGGGTTGCACCCGCGAGGCGGCGTAGGCCGGATGCAGGCGCGCCGGGTCGGCGAGACCGGTGGCGGGATCCTCCGCATAGAGGAAAAACTCGCCAGGCCGGGAGTAACGGATTTCGCGGGCGAACTGCCGCCAGTCCTCGGGTCCGAAGCGGCGTTCGCGAGCCAACACCTGCTCGACCTCCGCGATGGTGTGGACTCCGCCGAGATACCCGCCGCGGAAGCCGAGTCCGCGGAAGATCGCGAGTTGCTTGGCGGCGAGTTCGAGAAAAAACGCCTTGCCGCGGTCGGGCGCCGACTCGGAGCGGGAGCAGAGGGCCAGGAGTTCGTCCGAAATCACGACGCCGGGAATGGTCTGCGCCCGAAAGATCCGTGCGACCCCGGGGTTGAGCACATAGACGTTGCCGATGAGGGGCACCCGGCCCCAGCCGCGGGCGGCGAGCCAGGCGATAAGCTCGGAGCTCTTGCTCGCGTCGTAGCCAATCTGGTTGATGATCCAGCGCGCGCCGCACTGGAGCTTTTTTTCCAGCTTGAGCAATTGGGGGATGACCTCGTTTTCGTGGAGCTTGAAGTTGGTGACGACGCCGCCGGGGTAGAACTGGGTGGCGGCGAGGCGCGCCGGCTTTTTCGCGCCGGGGCGGGTGACGTCGAGGCCGGCGTTCATCTCGGCGAGGAGGGTGAGCAGGCCGACGGAATCGATGTCGAAGACGGGCTTCGCGCCGCCATGAATGCCCGCGCCGGAATAGTCGCCGGACAGGACCAGCAGGTTGTGCAGGCCCTGACTGGAGAGGTGCCACGCCTCGGACTCCAGCGCATTGCGGTTAAAATCCTTGCAGGAAAGGTGGACCACGACCTCGCGCCCGGCCGCGCGAATGATGGCGCCGAGCGCGGCGGGGGCCAGTTTGGGATTGCCGCCGGCGTTGTCCGTGATGGAGACCCAGTCCACCTGCGGGCTGGCGGCAAGTTCGGCGGCGAAATCCACCGTCTTGCCGGCCCGTGTCTCGGTGACCGTCCCGCGGGTGGAGACGAGTTCGACCCCGATGACGAAATCGTGAGTGTCTTCCAATTTATTGCGCAGGGTCATGGGGGGAGCGAAACGGTGTTGGCTGGGGCCGGTGGCGCGAAATCGAGACAGGCGCGCTTAATGGCGAGGATTTTTTCGGTCGGCGTGCCATAGGAGACGACCCCCGTGCCCAAAATGAAGCCCGGCAGGTCACGATCGAGGCGCAGTTCACCCAGCGCGACGGCATAGATCTCGTCCGGCGAGGCGATTTCGATCAGCCGTGGTGAGATATTGCGCCGGAGCGCGCGTCCGTGCTGGCGGCAGACGGCAGCCCAAGGGGCAAAATCAGCGGTGAAGTCGCAGAGTAGATTGTTGGCTCCGGTTGATGCAAGCAGCCCGGCGATCGGGGTGGTGTTGCCGCCGATGATCAGAGGCACATCGCGGATCCCTTGCTCGGCGGCCCAGCGCATGAGATCCTGCGTCGGGGGCAGAACGAACTCCTGGTACATGGCGGGAGAGAGCAGCGCGGGTGAGGCCTGCGAGTCGAACACGATGAGCTCCGCCCCAGCATCGACATATGCCCGGGAAAATTCCTTGATGATGCGTCCGGCATGCTCGAGCACACGGTGCACCCACTCGGGCTGATCGAAGCAGGCGAGAAACAACTCCTCGGCGCCGACCAAAGCGATGGCAAGCGAGAAGGGACCTGAGACCGAGCCGCGCAGCCAAAAATCATCACCGAGGGCGCGGCGGACATTGCGCGCGGCCGCGAGGTTGATGGGCAGACGCCCGTCTTTGCACGGATGGGGCAAACGCGCCGCGGAGAGATCGTCGCCCACCTTGATGGGGTGCTGGCCGGGAGTGAGCCCGGGAATGGAGGTATCGTCACCCTCATAGAAAGTCACCGGACAGCCGACCGCCTCGGCCTCGAGGTTGTAAACATCCACGCCGACCACGAGCGCGTCCGGGCCGATGGCCTCGTATTCCGCCAGCAGCGCCCGCGTCAACAGGTCGGCGTCACGCGCGATGGACGACGGCGTGCGCTGAATGAACCAGGCCTTGTGCTCGTAGATGGCCGGCAGAAAGAGCGGCCTCCGGCTCGGCGCGGCACAGCGGAGGACGGACTCCACTTCAGCGCGGGTGGCCGGGGGATACAGGGGAGGAGGCAAGGGTGTCATCCTATAAGGTGAAGATTAGCAATGGTCAGCGGGTTGCCTTGTGCGTCGCACAAAGCTCCATGATTTTTTCGGTCTGGCGGTAGCCGGCGTCCTCGACGGACTCGCCGGCCGTGGCGCGGCCGGCCTCGAGCACGGCCGCGAGTTCCGCCACGAGAGGGTCATCGGGCGGGAGCGGCTCGGCGTTGAGTTCGACGTTGGCCAGGGCGTGGTCGAGGCCGATTTGTCCAGCTAGGGTGAGATAGGCGCGCTCGAGCGGGGCGCGGATGCTCTTGGGCAGGCCGAAGGCGAAGTTGGAGAGTCCAACGGAGAAGTGGATGCCCCGGAGGTGGGGATCGGCGCGGCAGAGACGCATGGTGTCGAGGCCGAGGTTGACGAGTCCATACATGTCGGCGGCGACCGGCGCGAGGCCGGGATCCACAATGATGTCGTCGAGCGTGCGGTGGGCTTCGGAGACGAGCCGGTCGGCAAAGATGCGCACGGTCTCGTGTGCTTCCTCGGCCCGGAGCGTCAGCTCGGAGCCGCCGGATTGGGTGAAGCGTTCGGAGGCCATGACGATGCAGCGCATGTCATGCTCCCGGATGAAGGCGATCATTTCGGGCAATCGCTGGCGGGAGGCGGCAAGGGAATTGTAGACTGGCTTGCCGCGGGATTTGGCGCGGTCGTAGTGCGCCATCGCGGTGTGTTGGTAATCGAGATTGGGGTTGTCAAAGCTGAGCGGCACGTCGGTCACGGCCTGCAGGGCGGGCACGAGTTTCGGCAGGAACGCGAGCATCTCCTCCAGCGTCACGGCGAGACGCTGGGTGCCGTCGACATTGAGGTTGAGCATGGCGGCGCCCCGGCCGGCCTGGAGCCGGGCGAGATGCTGGTAGCCGGCGAGGTCGCGTTTTTCCCACGCGGTGCGGGCGCGGGCGTAGGCGTTGTTCATCAGTTCGCCGATGATGTTGATTTTGGGCGTGGTCATGGGGAGAGCAGGGCCGCGTCAGGCGCAGCGATGGTCGAGGCTGTCGCCGGAGAAATTTCCGCGGTATTCATTTCGGGAAATGAGTCGCCATCGCGGCGAGGTGGGCGGGGGTGCTGCCGCAACAGCCGCCGACGAAGCGCGCGCCGGCCGTG
>JANMVS010000307.1:0-22468 GCA_031392885.1 Verrucomicrobiota bacterium | reverse complement strand
TTCCTCCGGGAGGCGTTGGCCCCAAGCAACCCAATAGGTTACTCTGGCCCCGAGCGCGCGGCGGCGGAGGCCGCCGCGCCGTACGAGACCGTCCGACCGCGGCCCGCGCCGGAACTGAACGTGATCGGTGCCCGGGAGAATAACCTGAAGAATATTTCCCTCACCATCCCGCACCGGCAACTGACGGTCGTCACCGGCGTGTCGGGCTCGGGCAAATCCACCCTCGCCTTCGACATCATCTTTGCCGAAGGCCAGCGGCGTTTCATGGAGTCCATGTCACCCTATGCGCGCCAGTTCGTCGAACAACTGCCCCGCCCGGACATCGACCGGCTGACCGGCATTCCCCCGACCGTCGCCATCGAACAGCGGGTCACCCGCGGCTCCCGCAAGTCCACGGTCGCCACCATTACCGAGGTCGCCCAATACCTGCGTCTCCTTTACGCCCGCCTCGGCATCCAGCACCATCCGGAGACGGGCCGGGCCGTCACCCCGCTTTCCGCCGGCCAGCTGCGCCAACTGCTCGACCACACGCTCGCGCGGCCCGCCGCGCGCAAGGCGAAGCATCTCTATCTCTGCGCTCCGCTCATCCGCGGCCGGAAGGGTCATCACGAGCCGATCGCCAAGTGGATTGAAAAACAGGGCTATGCACTCATGCGTACCGATGGCCGGCTGATCCGCGTGGAAAATTTCCAGAAACTCGACCGCTACAAGGAGCACGATGTTGAAGTCGTGATTGCCGATCTAAAGGCAATCACGACTTCAACCCCCACCGCAGCCTTGGCGAAGGAGGGTTGCTCGCGAACGCGGCGGATCCACGATGTGCTCGATACCGCCCTCAAGCTCGGCAAGGGCGCCTGCTTCCTGCTCACGCCCACCGGCAAGGTGCTCAGCTGGTTCTCCACCACGCGCACCGACATCGAGTCAGGCGAGTCCTTCCCGGAACTCGACCCCAAGCAATTTTCCTTCAACTCGCCGCGGGGCTGGTGCCCCACCTGCCGCGGTCACGGGCGCATCTACGACTGGATGCTGCAGCCCGACGCGGACGAGGAAATGCCCGCGGAGGTCGCCGATGCGCTGCGCAGCTTCGATCCGGACGACCCCGCGTCGCACGGCAAGCAATGTCCAACCTGCCACGGTGCCCGCCTCAATCGCGTCGCCCGGGCCGTGATGCTCCCTTTAAACGGCAGAGCGGGTCGTCCCCAACGAACCGCGGCTGATCCGGAGGATGCGCCCTGCCGGCCGGACACGATCTCGTTGCCCGAGCTGCTCCGCCAAACGCCCGACCAGCTGATTGCCACGCTCCGCAACCTGAAACTCGAGGCCCGCGGCAAACTCATCACCCAGGACATCGTACCGCAGATCGTGGAGCGTCTGCGTTTTCTCGGGCAGGTCGGTTTGGAATATCTCGAACTGGACCGGCCCACCGAGACCCTCTCCGGCGGCGAAGCCCAACGCATCCGGCTCGCCGCCCAACTCGGCTCGAACCTCTCCGGCGTGCTCTATGTCCTCGATGAGCCGTCGATCGGCCTGCACGCCCGCGACAACGAACGGCTCATCGACACGCTGCAGGCGTTGCGCGCGAAAGGGAACACCCTGTTGGTCGTCGAGCACGACGACAGCCTGATGGAGCGCGCCGACCGCATCATCGACCTCGGTCCCGGCGCCGGCCTCCATGGCGGCGAAGTGCTCGCGAACGACACACCGGCCAACCTGAAGAAAAACGGTGCCTCCCTCACCGGCCTCTACCTCAAGCAGGGCCTCACGCATCCGCTCCGCGGCGAGTATCGCGACGTTTCTGGTGGGAGCCTGCTTGCCGGCGACAGACGCGCCTCATCGCCTGCAAGCAGGCTCCTACAAAAAGATACGTCACTCAGCTGGTTGGAGCTCAGCGGCGTGAACTACCGCAATCTCCGCGACCAAACCCTGCGCCTGCCCCTCGGCCGGCTCGTCATGGTGTGCGGCCCGAGCGGGGCGGGCAAATCCACCCTCTTCCGCGATATCCTGGATCCCGCCGTGAACTGCGCGATCAAACAAAAGAAAGCCAAGCTCACCGGCAAGGAGTTCGTCCGTCTGGTCCGGTTCGAGTCGGAGGCTGGAGGCGCGGCGACCCCGCCGCGTATGCATGCGCGCGGGCGAGGTCGCCCGCGCTCCAGTTCCGAGCCTTTCGATCAGCTCTGCGGCGCGAACGGCTTCAAGTCCGTCATCGAGGTCGACCAGGCGCCGATCGGGAAGACCCCGCGTTCCACCCCGGCCACCTACCTCGGCATTTTTGACCTGATCCGCCAGTTCTTCGCCGCGCTGCCCGAAGCGAAGATGCGCGGCTACACCGCCAGCCGTTTTTCCTTCAATACCACCGGCGGACGCTGTGCCACCTGCTCGGGCGCCGGCCGCATCCGGCTGGAAATGGCGTTCATGCCCGACTCCTACCTGCCCTGCGATGACTGCGGCGGCTCGCGCTACGGGGCGGAGCTGGCCGACATCACCTGGAAAAACAAGACCATCGGGCAGGTGCTGCGACTCACCTTTGAGGAAGCGACGGAGTTCTTCGATTTCCACTCGCAGCTCGCGCAAGTCTGCCAGCTGATGGTGAATTGCGGGCTCGGCTACCTGACGCTGGGCCAAAGCAGTCCGTCCCTTTCCGGCGGCGAGGCGCAGCGCCTTAAGCTGGTGACCGAGCTGGCGAAGGGTCTGCCCACCTACAAGGAACGCTCGTACAACCTCGCGATCCGCAACCTCTACCTCCTCGAGGAGCCGACCATCGGCCTGCATTTGAGTGACTGCGAGAAGCTCATCGGTGTGCTGCAGAATCTCGTGGACCAAGGCCACACGGTGGTCGTGATCGAGCACCACTTGGATTTGCTGGCGGAGGCCGACTACATGATCGAACTCGGACCCGGCGGCGGCCCCAAGGGCGGGGAGATTCTCTATCAGGGCCCGCTGGCCGGATTGCTCAAGGTGAAGCGCAGCCCCACCGCCCCGTATCTGCGGGCGAAGCTGAAATTGTAGGTCGGGCTTTAGGCCCGACCATGCGCCGACGCCGGGCCTAACCCGGCTATTTCCTGGAGCCACGGCGACCCCGCCGTGGGCGCGCGTCGACCGCAGCGGGGTCGCCGTGGCTCCAGTAAACAGATTGTCGTCAGATCGCATTCTGAGCGTGAAAGGTTCGGGCTAAATCCCGACCGCCAATTTCAAGCCACCGCCAGCGGCTGGCTCGGCGCGATCTCGAGCGCATAACCGGCTGCATTCACCCCACCCGTTTCGCGTTCGGCCCACGCCGCGAAGGCGATCATGCCGGCGTTGTCGCCGGTGTGCTGCGACTGGGCCCGGCAGAAGATCACGCCTTGTTGCCGCGCCAGTTTTTCCAATTCGCCCTGCAGGGTCCGGTTGTTCGCCACTCCGCCGGAGAGACCGAAGCTGCGATAGGCGCCCTGGCCTGAGCCCGTCGAAGGGCCGCGTTCCAGCGCGAGCTTCGATTTGCGCACGAGTGATTCGAAGACCGCGCGCTGGTAACTGGCGCAGAGATCCGCGCGCCGGCGTTCAATGACGTCGGGTGCCATTTTTTCCAGTTGATAACGCAGACTCGTTTTCAATCCCGAGAAACTGAATTCCAGCGACGCGCGCTGGGCGACTGCCTTGGGAAACAGGAACGCCGAGGCCTGACCCGTCGCCGCCAGTTTTTCGACCTGCGGGCCGCCCGGATAGCCCAGGCCCAGCAGTTTGGCCCCCTTGTCGAGCGCCTCGCCGGCGGCGTCGTCGAGGGTCGAGGCCAGCAACCGGATGCGGCGCGATTCATCGATGGCAAACAGCGCGGTGTTGCCCCCCGACACCAGCAGGCCGAGATGCGGCAGCAGCTGGGCAAACTCCGCGTCGAAGGCCGCGGGATTCGCGGCGTGCAGCCCGATGAACGGCGAGAAGGCATGGGCCCGCAGGTGATTGACCCCGACGACCGGCACGCCCCACGCCAGGCCCAGACTCTTGGCGGCCGCCAGACCCATCGCCAGGCAGGCGGCCAGACCCGGGCCGTTGGTCACCGCAATCTGGGTGATGTCCTGCGAGGGCGCCAGGGCCAGGGCGCGCTGCAGGAGCGGGCCAAAATGCTGGAGATGCTCGCGACTCGCGAGTTCCGGCACGACGCCGCCGTAGGTCTCGTGCAGCGAGATCTGACTGTGCACCCACTCGCCAACCAACCCGTGGGCCGGATCGAAAAGGGCGACCGCGGTTTCGTCGCAGGAACTTTCGAGCGCGAGGATCATGGGATTGCTTGTAGCGGCGCTCTAGGAGCGCCGGACGGCGGCCGCAGACCGCCGCTACAGGAGAGCTTTGCTCTGCTGATCATCTTTTGCCCTTGGCGGCCAGCACGCCGGCGAGGACTTCCTCGGCCGCCGTGAGCTGCCGGTCTTCGATCCGGTCGAAGCCGAAATACTCGTGGAATTCCGCCGGGGCCGCCAGGTCGAGCCGCGACTGCTGCAGGCGGAGCTTGGCCTCGTCATCCGCCGAGAGCTCGAGTTCGACCTGGGGCGCGATGCCGTGCTCATGAATGGTAATGCCGCTGGGCGTGAAATAGCGCGCCGTAGTCAGCCGCAGCCCCTCGCCGTGCTGTAACTCGATCACACTTTGCACGGAGCCCTTGCCAAAGGTCTTTTCCCCCACAATGACGGCGCGCTTGGTGTCCTTCATGGCCCCGGCGACGATCTCCGCCGCACTGGCGGTACCGCCGTTAACCAGAATTGCGAGTGGATAGATGCGCCGCCAATGGCTCCCGTCGGCCTTGAAATTCTCCCGGGACTCGGGCGTGCGGCCCTGCGTATAGACGATGAGCTCACCCTGCTCGAAAAACTCATTGCACACCGCGATGGCCGCGTCGAGCAAACCACCCGGGTTATTGCGCAGGTCGAGGACCAGGGCCTGCAGGCCTTGCCGTTCGAGACCAGCCAGGGCCGCCTTGAATTCCGCGCCGGTCCGCTCGCTGAACTGCGTGATCTCCAGATAGCCGATGCCGCCCGCGTGCATCGCGGTATTGCGGACGCTGTCGAGGCGGATGCGTTCACGCTTGAGCTTGAAATCAATGGTGCGGTTCTGACTGGGGCGAAAGACGGTCAGCGTGACCTCCGTGTCGGGATCACCCCGGACAAGCCTGACGGTTTTCGTCACCGACGGATTTTCGATGGCTTTGCCGTCTATTTTCACCAACCGGTCACCGCGCCGCATACCGGCCCGCTCCGCCGGTGTGCCGGCCATGGGGGTAATGACCACGATCTGGCCGTCGCGCTGCTCGACCTGGATGCCGACGCCGCCGAAGGCATTGGTCAGCTCATCCTCCGTCTCTTGAAAGGCGTCGGCGCGCAAAAACTGGGAGTGCGGGTCCAGCGTGCTGACCATGCCCTCGAGCGCGGCGCGGGTCAGGTCATCGTAGCCCGCCGGAGTGTCACCCACGTAGTTTTCTTTCACCACCTGCATCACCTCGCGGTAGTACTTTACGTTGCGGTCGCGCTCCGGGACCGGCCACCAACTTGGCGCCCCGGCGCGAGCGGCGAACTGCGCCAGTCCGTAACCCGAGAGCATCGCGGCAATGATGAGGACGGATCGTTTGAGCATGGCTTTCAGTGGGCGCATTTGCCTGTATTGGCAAATGGGTTCCTCCTCCGACTTTTTTGAAATCTTCGCCGCCGAGCCAAAAGCGGCCGCGGGCGTGTCCTTTGCCCGCTTCATGGAGCTGGCCATGTACCACCCGACGGCGGGGTATTACACCCGCGACTTCAAGCGCGTGGGACGGGACGACAAGGCCGATTTTTTCACCTCCACGACGTTCAGCCCGGTCTTTGGCGAACTGGTCGTGGCCGCGGTGGTCAAGCTGCTGGCGCCGGCCCGGCCCGCCGACTTTGTCTTTGTCGAAATCGGGGCCGAGCCGGGCGGCGGCATTTTGCGGAATTTGCCCCACCCCTTTGCCAGCTATCAGATCATTTCGCTGGGCCAGCCGTTTGTTTTGCCCCCGAACGCCGTGGTATTTTCCAACGAACTCTTCGACGCCCAACCGTTTCACCGGGTCGTCTGGCGCCACGGCGGCTGGCGCGAGCTCGGCGTCGCCCTGACCGGCCGTACCTTGCGCGAAGTGGAACTGCCGGAATTTTCGCCCGAACTCGCGGCTCACGCTGACCGCCTGCCAAAAAAGTCGGAAGAAAACTACCACATCGACCTGCCATTGCGCACGGCGCCGATCCTCGAGCGTATCATCGGGCCGAAGTGGAAGGGCCTGTTTGTCGCCTTCGACTACGGCAAATTCTGGCAGGAATTGGCGGAGAGCATGCCCCAAGGCACTGGGCGCACCTATCACCGCCAGAAAATGGGCAACGAGCTGCTCGCGCGCCCCGGCCGCCAGGACCTGACCTGCCACATCTGTTGGGATTGGCTGGAGGACGGGCTGGTCCGCGCCGGTTTTGGCGAAACCCGGGTCGATTCCCAGGAGAGTTTTTTCATGCACCACGCCGCGGATAAACTGGCCGCCATCACTGCCGCCGAGGCCGGCAGTTTCAGTCTGCGAAAGCGCATGGTCATGCAGCTCCTCCATCCCGCCAACATGGGCCAGAAGTTTCAAGCCCTCTATGCTTTACGAAAATAACCCGGGCCAGAAAAACTCGAATTTTTTCCGGCACGAAGTGCCGGTTTAGCAGCCTGTGGGGAAGTGACGCTCGTCATCGAACCCGGTTTTTGGATGGAATACGCCTTGTTGAGTGCAAGTCCGACCGGCTGCCAGGGTGAAAAACAAAATTGCCCTTGCTAAGAGGTCGAGCCGTCCTTTACTCCTGACCCTTTAACTCAAGAAACACCATGGCACGAATTTGCGCAATCACCGGTAGACGCCCAGTCAAGGGCAAGATCATCAACCGTAAGGGTCAGTCCAAGAAGAGCGGCGGCATCGGCACGCACGTTACCAGCCTGACGACCCGACTTTTCCGCCCCAACCTGCAGTGGATCAAGGTCAAGCTGCCCAATGGCGGCACCAAGCGCATGTGGGTAAGCGTCAAAGCCATCAAGGCGGGCTTGGTCCAGAAGGCCTGAGTTTAGCTCCCCTGCCCCAGTCGAACCCGCGGCCGCCAGCTGCGGGTTTTTTATTTGTTAGGGCTGCCGCTCGCCGGCCGGGCCTCGGCCCGGCGACAAGCGCCGGCCCTACTCCGCCAGCAGATCCTGAAACTCCTGATGCCGCTCGATGAACTTTGCCACATAGGTGCACCGCGGCACGACGCGATGGCCGGCCGCACGGGCATCCGCCAGCGCTGCGCGCACCAGCTTCTCCGCGATGCCCTGGCCGCGCAGTTCCGGCGGCACGACCGTATGCGTAAAAATCATTGCCCCGCCCGCCCACTCATACTCACAGACGGATAAATGACCACCCACCGTCGCCTCGTAGCGTTGCTGGCTGGGGTTATGCTGAACCTCGGACATGGGACGAGCTAAAGGCCAGCCGGCGTCACGGGCAAGCCCAAGGGTATGCGCCGGCCGGTCGTCCGCGCTGCCGCCAGCTTTTATCGAGCCACGGCAACCCGTCGTGGCCGCACTCCCCGCCAATTGTCTCGCAACAAATGCGCAGTAATTTCCGTGGCGAAACCAGACGAACGATCGTATTCTTCCCGGTGAGGGGGCCATTGCATCTACCGGTCCCTGCGACTGGTGGCCACCGGACCACCGGACACGAGTTATCCCAAATAAATTGACCCATGACTACGCATCCGTTCCTCGACCATGGTCTCACTGTCTTTCATACACGGTTAAAGACACCCCAGGCTGAGATCCGTCCGTCTTTCGGCGCCCCCCGCCGGCCATTCGTGACCATCTCCCGCGAAGCCTGTGCCGGAGCCACCACCTTGGGCCGGCACCTCCGGCCCCTGCTTGATGAGCAAATGGGCGAGGAAGGCCGGAGCTGGATGTTCCTCGACAAGGATCTGCTCACGCATGCCCTCACCACCCACCACCTGCCGGAGCATCTCGCCAATTATCTCCCCGAGGACCGGGTCTCCGAAATCAAGGGCATGATCGGCGAAATCGTCGGGCTGCACCCCCCTCTCTGGGAATTGGAGCAGCGCGTCGCCGAGGCCATTCTCCAGATTGCCCAGTTGGGCTGCGTCATTATTGCCGGTCGTGCCGCCCATCTGATCACCCGCAGCCTGCCCGGCGGCTTTCATCTCCGGCTCGTGGCGCCGGAAGAATCCCGCATCAAACGCTGGCAGGAACAGCAACAATGTGACCGGGCCCAGGCCCGACAGATCCTGCATGAGGCCGACGATGCCCGCCGGCGCTATGTGCGGTCAAATTTCGAAGAGGACATCAACGATCCGCACACTTACGATCTCATCATCAACACGGAACACATCCTGCCCGCCACCGCGGCGCACCTGGTGCTCCGGGCCATGCGGGAGCGGGTCGAAGCTACCCCGGTCCCTCTGCCCGCCAGCTAGCCCGGATATTTCACACTCTTCTCGCAACCGAAACTACATCCTGTGCCAAATCTTTTTCTGCATTCGCGGCTGCACGGGATATCCGGGCTAGCTGGCCGCGGGGGTCGGGCCCGGCTTGAATTTCGCCCGGAACCTGGCGAACAGCGCTTCGAGATCCTCGCGACCCTCGATTTTCAGCAGCCACAGCAACGCGCCGTATACCGCGCCGGCCACGGGGATCAGGCCTGCGACCACCACGAGATCGTGGGCCTTGCCGGTCAGCGTCAGTTGGTCCAGCAGCTTGACCCCGCCCCACACCACGACGCCCATGAGGAAACTGGCCACGATAATCTTGACCAGATTCGGCAGCAGCGGGGTGAAGCCCAGCCCGGCGAGTTTGCGCGTGAGCCGGGTTTGCAAAAACCAGGCCTGCACCAGCACGGCCAGTGTGCTGGCCAGCGCCAAACCTACGGTCGACAACCACTGCATCAGCCCGATGCTCAGGACTAAATTGACCGTAAAACTCAGCCCCGCGGCGCGCACCGGGGTCGCCGTGTCCTTCAGTGCATAGAAGCCACGCAACGCCATGGTCGTGAACGACAGGAACGGCAGTCCGAGGGCGTAGACCGCGAGAATAGGCGCCATCAGTGCAGTGTCACTCGCATGAAACTCGCCGCGCTGGAAGAGCAGGCGTACGATGGGTTCGCTCAACAACGCCAACCCGGCGGCCGCCGGCACGTTGAGGACCAGCACCAGCCGCAGGCCCTTGTGATAGTCCTCGCCGAGCTTGCCCCAGTCGGCCCGGGCCGCGTGCCGGGCGATCAGGGGAAAAATTACCGTCGTGATCGCCGCCGCGAACACCCCGATGGGCAGTTCCATGACCCGCGTCGCCCAGTTCAGCACCGAAGCCGCCTGATCGTTCAGCGACAGTCCGATGAAGCGCGAGACGGAGATATTAATCAGGTAGATGGCCGAGCCGATCACCGTCGGGGCCATGAGCCGCACGATCGCCCTGACGCGGTCGTCGGGCCGCAGGTCAAGGCGCGGTCGCCAGCCCTCCCGCCACAGCACGGTGGCAGGCACGGCCATCTGCAGAAAACCACCCGCCAGCACGCCGCCGCAGAGCAGGTTCATCCGCGCCGTGTCGCCCCACGCCCACCAGCTCCCGAGTCCGAGTGAAGCAATGATGGCCAGGTTCAGCCAGACCGGGGACAGCGCCGGCTCGGTGAAGCGCCCGAGGACCTGGCAGGCCGCACTGAACGCCGCCGCGAGGCAGACAAACACCATGTAGGGAAACAAAACCACCGCCAAGTCGGCCCCCAGCAGCAGGCGCTGCGCCGTGGCGGGCTCCATCCCCCCCTGGCCCGCCAGCCGCAGCAACGACCCCGCGTTGGCCAGCACCAGCATCGCCAGCACCACCACTCCGGTGGTCATGACCAGCAGCCAGCTCGCCACCTTGCTGACGAGCGAAAAAGCGCCGGATCGTTGGTGGTGCTCCAGCTCATGGCTGAGGGTCGGCACGAAGGCGGCCGTGAGCGCCCCTTCGCCGAGCAATCGCCGGAAAAGATTTGGCAGAGTGAAGGCGGAAACAAAGGCCGAGCTGAGCGCACTGGCGCCAAACACCGCCGCGATCAGGATTTCCCGTCCCAAACCCAGCAGCCGTGAAATCACGGTGGCCGCGGCGACAACGCTGATGTTTTTCAGGTGCTTCGACACAGCGCGGGCGGGAAGGCGCGCCGCGCCTTATTGCACGGCGAACTTCAGCACGCCGCCCTCGACCGTCACTGCGGTGAGCTTGGTCCAAGCCAGGCGCATTTCGTCGGTTGTTTTCTGCTTCGCCACCAGCGTTGTAACGAGGGCGTTGGACGCCGCCGGAAGCAGATGGAGCGGACAAGAACCCATGAAGACCGACTCGGGTTCGAACTGCAGCTGGTCGCCGGATTTCCGGAAGCCGCCGGTCGCCTGCACGGTGACATCATAAGTCAGGCCAAAATAGTTCAAAGTGCACTTCAGGCCGATTTGGAGTTTGCCGTCGACGACCCGAAAATTGGGCGCCGAGGGAATGAGAAACGCCGCCGCCGGCGCGGCCGCAGACTTCTCCCCGCCCTTGTCCTCGGGTTTGGGTTTGCCGGGCGGTTTGGCCTTGTCGGCCGGCTTGGCGGCGGAGGCGGGGGCGCCGAGGGTGGCAGCCCAGGCATTCAACTCTTCCTCCGACATCTGGAAAGCGGAACCGGCGACAAACAGTTTCTGTTTGGCCTGCCAGCCCTTGCTTTTGGCGCTGCTTTCTGAACCGGGCACGTAATATACGGCGCTGCGGGAAATTTCCTTGGGCATTTGCTTCACGGTCAAGACCGGCTTGAACACCAGATAGACGGCGGCCACCAGCACGCCGATGATCACGCCCAGAATGGCGCCAAGGGCCACTTCCGTCATACTGGGACCGTAGAGTGCTTTTTCGAGTTTTGTATTAGCCATAGCGGGATGTGGTTATTTCGCCGCGGCGGTCGCCGCCGGCTTGCTTTCGGGAGAGGAGGGAGCAGGAGCAGGGGAATCGGCCTTGCTGCCGGGTTTTTTCTTATAATCGGTGATGTAGAAGCCGGTGCCCTTGAAAATGAGCCCCGCCCCGCCACCGACCTTGCGCTTGAGTGTGCGGCGTTTGCAAGCCGGGCAGAGCTTGAGTGGCACGGCCTTCATGGAGTGAAAGGTTTCCATTTCGTGACCGCATTTGGTGCAGACATATTCGTAGGTGGGCATCCGAAAAAGTGACCTTTGGTATGATTCGGGCCGCGCGGCTTGGCGAGTCTTTCTTGGGCCCGGCCGGGTGGAATCCGTTTGCCAAGCCCACCCTTGCGACAAACTGTGGCGCCACCATGGATTTTCCGGGTCAATTCGAGCACTATCGTCAGCGCGTGGAGCGTGGCCTGGACGAATTGGTGCCCTCCGCCGACACCCGCCCCGGGCGCCTCCATGCCGCCATGCGCTACAGTCTGCAGGCCGGGGGAAAACGCCTCCGCCCCGTCTTGGTACTGGCCGCCGCCGATCTCTTTGCCCCGGTGGCGTCAGGCTCAGGGCCGACCGCAGATGCAGTGCCGGCCGCCGTCGCACTCGAATGCCTCCACACCTATTCACTCATCCATGACGATCTGCCGTGCATGGACAATGACGACCTCCGGCGCGGCCGGCCGACGGCGCACCGGCAATTCGACGAGGCCACTGCGCTGCTCGCGGGCGACGCCCTGCTCACCCTCGCCTTCCAACTCCTCGCCCGGCACTACGCCCACGCCCCGCAGCTCTGTGCCGCCCTGACCCGTGACCTCGCCGACGCCGCCGGGAGCGAGCGGCTGATCGGCGGACAGATGGAGGACCTCCTCGCCGAAAAAAACGCCGCCCTCACCGCCGCCGAGCTGGAATACATCCACCGCAATAAAACCGGGGCTCTGCTCAGCGCCGCACTCATCACCGGCGGCCGCTGTGGGGGCGCCAGTGAGAGCCAACTCCAAATTCTCCGCGACGCCGGCCGGCACCTCGGACTGGCTTTCCAGATCAAGGACGACATCCTCGACGCCACCGCCAGCACCGCGACGCTCGGAAAAACCGCCGGCAAGGACGCCCAGGCCGGCAAGTCCACCTACGTCAAACTCCACGGCCTCGAAGCCTCGCGGCACCATGCCGCGACGCAGACCGCCGCCGCGGTGACCGCGCTTGGCTTGCTCGCGGGCGACACGGCATTTCTGACCGCGCTCGTGCAGCAGATGGCGGCCCGGACAAGTTGATCAGCCCCGGTGGGCTGGTGAGCGGGCGGGCTGTTGGCTCACCACGCTCGAGCCGCTGCGGCCTTTCGCGGCCACCCAGCCCGGTCAGCGCGCACCAACCAAGGTGCCACCCAGGCCTCGAATCGTCAGCCCATCGAGCAGTTCGCCGATGTCACCCTGGGCGGCGCGGTAATCCTGATCCCGGGCCCACCCGCGCAACTGCACCGTGCCCTCGAAGCCGCTGTAAAAATAACCGTGATTGATGTCGGTGGTGTGCTCCACCGTGGCGGTGAACTCCCGCCAGCGTTCCCGAGCCTCCACGGCGCGAGCGTCCTCACAGTCCGTCCGAAGCTTAATGCTGCCAAAAAAGGCTGCCGCAGGCCCCGCCCCCGGGCCCTCCGCGGGCCACTCCGCGCTGAGCACGTAGAGCGAGGGAACGCGGTCCCGATTGCCGGCAGAACGCGCGGTCGCCACATCGAGCCCCCCCCGCTGGCGGTCCAACCACCCCACCCGTCTTCAGTTCGCCGCAACCGCTGCCTTCACGAGGTCGATGAATGACTTCGCCTCCAGCGCCGCGCCGCCAATCAGGCCGCCATCGATGTCCTTCGCGGCCAGCAACTCCGCGGCGTTGCTCGGCTTCATCGACCCGCCGTAAAGAATGCGGACCTTCTGCGCCAAGGGCACGCCGTATAGCTTCGTCAACAGCTCGCGGATGAAAGCATGCACTTCCTGCGCTTGCGCGGTCGTCGCGACCTTGCCCGTACCGATGGCCCAGACGGGCTCGTAGGCAATGATGACCGTGGTGATCTGCTGCGGCGTCACTCCCTGCAAACCACCCTCGACCTGCCGCTGAATGACGGTGAGAGTGGCGCCGGCCTCGCGCTCCGCGAGCGTCTCGCCAACGCAGAAAATGGGCTTCAACTGGTTGGCCAGGGCGGCGAGCACCTTCCGGTTGACCAAGGTATCCGTCTCCGCGAAATACGTCCGGCGTTCACTGTGACCAAGGATGACATGGGTGACGAAGAGCGACCGCAGCATCTCCGCGGAAACCTCGCCGGTGAAGGCGCCGTTTTTCTCGGGATGCATATTCTGCGCACCCAGCTTGATCGACTGTCCTTCGAGCACCTGACCGACACCCTCCAGCGCCGTGAAGGGCGGGCACAATACGATGTCCACGGCGGTCTCCCGGCCGAGTTCCGCGCTGAGGTCGCGGGCCAGCGCGACGCCGTCGGCGGCCGTCTTGTTCATCTTCCAGTTACCGGCGATCAGTTTTTTGCGGAGGTTCATGGGATGAGAAGTAGTGAGTAGCAAGTAGCGGGTAGCGAGTAGAAATTTAGCGCAGTGCGATGCTCGCGACCCGCTGCTCACTCCTCGCGGCGGGAGGGCGTCAGCCCTCCAAAAACGCCACGCCGGGCAGCACCTTGCCCTCGAGGAACTCGAGGCTCGCGCCGCCCCCGGTGGAGCAATGCGTCACCTGGTCGGCCATCTTGAATTTCTTCGCCGCCGTCGCGGTGTCGCCCCCCCCGATCACGGTGGTCGCGCCCCGGGCGGTGGCCTCGGCGACAGCCGCAGCCATGGCCTGGGTCGAACCGGCAAATTTTTCAAACTCGAACACGCCCGAGGGACCGTTCCATATGATGGTCTTGGCCCGGAGAATGGCGGCGCGGTAGAGTTCGCTGGACCCCGGACCGCCGTCGAGCCCCATCCAGCCGGCGGGAATGCCGGTGGCATCGGTCGCCGCCTGCGTGGCGGCGTTCGGATCAAACTTGTCGGCACAGACGTAATCCACCGGCAAAATCAGCTTCACGCCGCGCGCCTGCGCCTTGGCGACGAGCTCCGGCACGAGCTTGGCGCCCTCGGCGTCTAAGAGGCTGGTCCCGATCTCCATGCCTTGGGTGACCTTTTTGAAAGTAAAAGCCATGCCACCGCCGATGATGATTTCGTCGGCCTTTTCGATGAGGTTCTTGATGAGCGGAATCTTGTCGGCGATCTTCGCCCCGCCCAAAATGGCAAGGAGCGGACGCTGCGGATGATCGAGCACGGCGGCGAAGGCCTTGAGCTCCGCCTCCAGCAGGAAGCCGGCGGCCTTGGACGGCAGGGACACGCCGACCATGGACGAGTGGGCGCGGTGCGCGGTGCCGAAGGCGTCGTTGACGAAGACGTCACCGAGCTTGGTCAGCGAGGCGCGGAAAGCCGCGACCGCGGCCGGATCGGCCTTCTGTGCGGTGCCGTCCTCCAGCTTCACCCTGCCCTCCTCCTCGATGTGAAAGCGCAGGTTTTCCAGCAGGACCACCGTGCCCGGCGCAAGCTTCGCGCAGGCGGCCTCGATGGCCGGACCGACGCAGTCGTCGAGAAACGTCACCGGCCGGCCGAGCAGTTTCGCCAGTTCGCGGGCGATGGGTTGCAGGGAAAACTTGGCGATCTTCCGCCCGTCCGGCCGACCCAGATGCGACATCAGTACCACGGCGGCCCCTTGTTCGAGCGCGTACTTGATCGACGGCAGCGCGGCGACGATCCGCTGGTTGTTCGTGATGGCGCCGGTGGTCTTGTCCTGCGGGACATTGAAGTCGACGCGCATGAGCACGCGCTGGCCGGCGAGGGAGAGATCGCGGATGGATTTGAATTTGGACATGGGAGGCGGAAGTAGCGGGTGGTAAGTAACGGGTAGCGGGTAGTCGAAAAAGGAAAGCGAGTAGGAGCCGGTGGATGCTCGCTACTCGCTACTCACTGCTCGCTACTTGAGGCAGCGAAGCCGCCTCACAGCTTCGCCGCGATCTTCTGGGTCAGTTCGACGACGCGGTTGGAGTAACCCCACTCGTTGTCATACCAGCTGACGAGCTTGAAGAACTTACTGTTGAGTTCGATGCCCGAGCCCGCGTCGAAGATCGAGGAGGCCTTGCAGTGGATGAAGTCCGAGGAAACGACCTCATCGGTCGTGTATTCCAGAATGCCCTTGAGATAGGTCTCGCTGGCGCGCTTCATGGCCGCGCAAATCTCCTTGTAGGAAGTTTCCTTGACGGTCTTCACGGTAAGGTCGACGACGGAAACCGTCGGGGTCGGCACGCGGAAGGACATGCCGGTGAGCTTGCCCTTGACCTCGGGGCACACGAGGGCGGTGGCCTTCGCGGCGCCGGTGCTGGCCGGGATGATGTTTTGCGCGGCGGTGCGGCCGCCCTTCCAGTCCTTCTTGGACGGGCCGTCCACCGTCTTTTGCGTGGCGGTGTAGGAGTGGATGGTGGTCATGAGGCCTTCCTCGATGCCGAAGCCTTCCTTCAGGAGCACATGCACGATCGGCGCGAGGCAGTTCGTGGTGCAAGAGGCGTTGGAAATGATGCTGTGTTTGCTCAGGTCGAGCTTGTCGTCGTTCACACCGATGACGACGGTGATGTCCTCGCCCTTGGCCGGGGCGGAGATGATGACCTTCTTGGCGCCGGCGGTGATGTGTCCCTGGGCCTTCTCGGCCTCGGTGAAGAGACCGGTGGACTCGATCACGAGTTGGACACCCAGCTTGGCCCATGGCAGTTCGGCGGGAGACTTGGCGGAAACCACCAGGATGTCCTTGCCGTTGACCACCAACACGTCGTCCTCGGCCTTGTCCGGGGCGGACTTCTTTGAGGAAACGGTGCCGGTGAAGCGGCCCTGCGTGGAGTCATACTTGAGGAGGTAGGCCAGGTTGTCGGCGGGAACAATATCCCCCACGGCAACGACATCGAGAGTCGTGCCGAGAAGACCCTGCTCGACGAGCGCGCGGAAAACGAGGCGGCCGATGCGGCCGAAACCATTGATTGCTACTTTAACTGCCATGATGGTGGTGGGTTATGAACGATGGAACCGGCCGGCAGAAATACCGGCAAGTGCCCGCTATGAAAAGCAGGCGATCACCCATGGCAAGCGAGATGCGTGCCATATTAATAGAGGCCCATCAATCGGCAAGAAATGCGGATCCAGCCGGCGGGCCCACTACTCCACCAGCCACAAACCGCAGCCCAGGGCAGGCAGAAACAAGTCCGCGGCAACTCCCGCCCACGGGGGCCGGCGGCCTCCGGTATAGAAACACTCGTGGTCCGCCACCTGTTTCCAGCCCCACTCCGCGAATTCCCCCAAGGCGATGGTGGTATCCTCCGTGTGGGGATTGACGGCAAACATCAGTCGCCCCGGACCCTGACTGCCATCGGCATTATAGATGGCGACCAAGCCCGGTCCGCCCGGCTGGGAAATACATTGGAAAAAGCCCTCGCTGGGCCGCGACCACTGTCGCAACAGGCTCCCGCGCGCCGAGCGCCGGAACGCGATCCAGTCCGCAAAGTAGGCATGCGTCGCCGGAAAGCGCGCGAGGCGGTGGTAATCAAGCGCATTGAGATCGCCGCGTTGGTACGTGTTGTTCACGCCGTACTTCGAGCGCAGGAAATCCTGCCCCGCGGCGAGCATGGGGATGCCGACCGAAGCAAAGAGGATGGCTGCCATCAGGTGCGTGCGTTGCCGGTCATTCTGCGTCGGGTGAAAGCCGTTGTTGCCGCCATTTTCCGTGATCAGATCGAGCCACCCCCGGTCATCGTGCGACTCGGTGTAGTTGACCGTCTGCGCCGGCCAGTAGGCGAAGTGCCACGGCGAACCCTTCAAATAATATTCCAACTTGGCCGCCGCGCCCCGGCCGTGCACATAGTCGCGCAGGAAATTCCGGTAGCCGTCGTTCCACGACGCATAGCCGGTCGGCCGCAGGGCCGCGGCGATGTGCCCGCGAAAACTCCACGGCTCGGCGATCAGGATGACGTCCGGCTTCACTTTTTTCACCGCCCCCTCGACCTGGCGCAGCACGTCCACGCCGATCAGTTCGGCCAGGTCAAAGCGGAATCCGTCCACGCCATAGGTTTCGATCAGGTGGATGAGGCTGTCGCTGATGAGCCGCGTGGTCATCGCCGAGCGGCAGCGCAGGTCGTTGCCGCAGCCGCTCAGGTTGGTCAGCGCCCCGGCATCATCGAGTTCGAAATAGTAGAGCTTGTCGACAAACAGCAGGTGCGCCGGTTCGCCGGTGTGGTTGTAGACCACGTCAATAATCACGGCGATGCCTTGCCGGTGGAAGGCCGCCACGAGCGCCTGCAGTTCCTTCACCGCCGAGGCCTTGGCGGGATCGAGCCCATAAGTGCTGGCCGGGGCGAAGAAATTCGTGGTCATGTAGCCCCAGTGGTATTCGTCGCGGGTCCGGGCGTCGTTTTCGTGGACCGGCTGCAACTCGACCGCGTTCACGCCGAGTTTTTTCAGGTAAAAGTTCGGGCTGTTCACCCACTTCGTCAGGCCGGAAAAACCCCGCCGCTCCTCCGCGCTGAGCGTGATCGGCGCCTGCGCCACGAGATCGCGCACATGGGCCTCCGCTATGACCAGATCCTGCCACGGCGGCGTGGTGAAAGTGCGGTCACCCTGCCCCACCCAGTCCGGATCCAGCACGAGGCCCGGCCCCTCGCGGCCCACCGCGGCCTGCGCGTAGGGATCGAGCACCTTCTGGCCGGGATGGAAATGGCCGAACACATCGTGCGGACCGCTGACCGAGTACCAGTAATACCAGCCGTGCAGGTTGCGGTCGAGATGGGCTTCCCACACTCCCTGCCAGCCGCCGTCCTCCTCCCGCCGGTCCAACTCGTAGCCGAAAGCCTTGTCCTGTTGCTGCAGGTTTTCACTGACAAACAGCCGCACATGCCGCGCGCGCGGGGCGAAGAGCCGGAACGTGGTCTCGCCCTTCCGCACCAGCGCGCCCAGCGGCAGGGCGCTGCGCATCTCGTGGAAAAATTTTCCCAACCGCAAGCGGGTTTTCGGCGCCTGCTGGCCGTCGCGCACGTGGATGACCGAGCAGGTCTGGTTGAGCAACACCGGCCGCGTGGTGGTGAACTGAAACAGGTTGCGGCCGGTGCGGTGGGGGAAAATCGCGCGGTTGAAGTGCTCCTTGCCGTCGGCTACGCGGTTGCTCGCGTCGCGGGGCAGGTCGATCCAGTGCCGGTCGCCCGTGACAAACTTGAAGTGCTGGGGCGGGTCGGTCAGCAGCGGGGCGGCCGGCGTGCGGACCAGCCAGACGGACCGGCCGTTGAGTTCACCCGGTTGCAGGCACCACTCCGCCTGTCCGACCGCGGCCTCCCAACCGTTGAACTCGCCCGCCACATAGACCGGCATCGTGCCGAAGTTCACCCAACTGTGCTCCGCCGGATCCAGCACGAAGACCAGCTGGCCGGCGGCATCCACGTAATAGGCCGCCTCGTCCGCGTAGAGCGACGGGGCGGCGGGGCCGAAATCGGCAAACGCGAACGCCTGGTCGCCCGGCGCGAGCAGGGGCAACGAGTCGCCCGTCCAGTCGGCATCGAGCTCGATCACCCCGGAGGACGCCGACATCAGCCACGCCCGGATGATGCGGTGGGGATACTCGGAAGGGAATGGTCCGCGGCTCGTCAAGGGGCGGGCGGGTTATCAAAGGCCGCCAGCACGGGCCGGCCGTCGAAATAAGGCAGCTGCGACAAGCCCAGCAGGTAACAGGCCGTCGCACAGGTGTCTTCCGTGTTGATCACGAGGTCCGCGTCCGCGGTCAGGTCGCCGTGCTTTACGTGCGGCCCGGTGATGATCCACGGAATGTGGCGGCTGCGCGGGTCGTCAGGCCCGTGGGTTTTCCCGGCGCCGCCGTGATCTGCAGTCAGAATTACCACGGTGCGCTCCGCGATACCCGCCGCGGCCAGCGCGTTCAGCAGCGCTTTGATGTGGCCGTCAGTGCGTTCGATGGCGGCAAATTGCTCCTCCGAGGCCCAGCCGAATTGGTGGCCGCGTTTGTCCACTTCGGGCAGGTGCACGAACATCACATCCGGCCGGTGGGTGGTGATGATCTTGATCGCCGCGGCGAGCGAGTTGTCGTTTTCATCCTCATCCTTGGGGGGCATGTGGACGAATTGGATGGTCCCGGGCTTGTTGAGGGCCTCGAACTTGGATTTGCCGGTCGTCATCGCGGTCGAGTAACCCACCCGGCGGGCCATCTCAAAAATCGTCGGGTAATTCGGGTAAACTGGCTCGGACAGTGGCAGGTCCTTATTCCACTCAATACCATGTTTGCGCGGGGTCACCCCCGTCAGCATGCTGGTGTGCGACGGCAGCGTGATGGCCACCGCGGTGGTCTTGGCCCAGAAAGTGTAGGCGCCCCGGGCAATCATCCCGCGCACGGTGGGCATATTGGCCAGCAGCAGCCGGTCCGGCCGCATGCCGTCCATGCTGATGATGATCACATGCTCGACGTCGGCAAAGGGCCGCGCGGGTTTGGCCGAGGCGGAACCGGTCTGGGCCGCGCTGGCCGTCATCATGAGCAGAAAAAACGCCAGTTGTGGTCGCATCCAATGAGCCTACGCCGCCCACGCCGCCTGTAAAGCATGCGGATGCGGCGCAGAGTTCAGCGCAAACCCACCTGCCGCGCCACCCCCGAGTCCCCCGCCGCAGGCGGGTTGACAAAATCACCGCCCGGCGAACTCCTTGTCGGGATGGAACGCATCCTCGTCGCCATGTCCGGCGGCGTCGACAGCAGTGTCGCCGCCCTCCTCCTCAAGCAACAGGGCTTTGAGGTGGTCGGCGCCTACATGAAGAACTGGATCAACGAGGACCAGGTCATCGGGCATTGCCCGTGGCTGCAGGATATCGCCGATGCCCGGGCGGTGGCCGATCAGCTCGGAATTGAATTCCGCGTGGTTAACCTGATGGATGACTACCGCCGGCTCGTCGTGGACTACCTGCTCGACGGCTACCAGCGCGGCCTCACCCCGAACCCCGACGTCATGTGCAACAGCCGCGTGAAATTCGGCGTGTTCCGCGCCTACGCCGCGGCCGAGGGATTCACCGCGCTCGCCACCGGGCATTATGCGCGACGCGTGGAAAATGGTGGAGCGTGGCCTCCGGACACGCTGCTTCAATCCAACGCGTCCCGAGGCCGCGTTCCACCCACCTGTTCCCTCCTCGAGGGCCTCGATAAAAACAAGGACCAATCCTATTTCCTCGCGCTGCTCACGCAGGAGCAGTTGCGCTTCGCCCGCTTTCCGATCGGCCACCTGCGCAAGCCGGAGCTGCGGGCCCTCGCCGACCAGGCCGGGCTCACCACCGCCGCCAAGAAGGACAGCCAGGGCATTTGCTTCATTGGCGAGGTGAAGATGGCCGACTTCCTGAAAGCCTATGTGCCGGAGCACCCGGGACCGATTGTCCGCGCCACCGACGGCAAGATCATCGGCGAACACCGGGGGCTCCACTACTACACCATCGGCCAGCGCCGGGGCATCCGGATTCCGTCCAACACCGACCACCAGGCCTATGTCGTCACCGGCAAACGCGCGAACGACCACGCCCTGCTGGTCGCCTTTGACGGCCCCGCGGCGCCGGGCCTGTGGGCGGGCGAATGCCGCGTGCAGCACCTCAGCTTCATCGGTGAGCCCATCACGACCCCGCGCCGCATCGAATGCCGCGTCCGCTACCGCGACCCGCGTGTGCCGATCGAATTCACTCCGGGAGGGCAGGTCGTCTCCGCCGAGCCATCTTCCGCCCACATCAAATTTTCGCAGCCCCAGCGCGCCCTGGCCGCGGGCCAGATCATGGCACTCTACGACGGCGAAAAACTCCTCGGCGGCGGCGTGTTCCTCTAATACCAGTTACGCAACGGTTCTGGAATTAAGGCAGGGACGGACCGCTGGGCCGTCCGCGAATGTCCTGACAGCGCACCCTACCCAGAAAAGTCCATTTCTCTCGGGCGATTGGGATGAATCACTCGTACCGCAACGCCTCGATCGGGTCGAGCGCCGCGGCTTTCCAGGCCGGATAAAAGCCAAAGCCAACCCCGATGCCCGAACATACCAGCAGGCCGATGGCGGCCCAGTCCCAGGGGAACACGACGGAGGCGCTGAACAAGACCGCGATACCGTTACCGCCGGCCACCCCGAGTAAAATACCCATCACCCCACCGGCCAGGGAAATGGCGACGGCCTCGATGAGAAACTGGAGCAAGATGCTTTTCTTGCGTGCGCCGAGGGATTTGCGGATGCCGATCTCCTTGGTGCGCTCCGTCACGCTGACGAGCATGATGTTCATGATGCCGACCCCGGCGGCGAGCAGCGCGATGCCGCTGATGACGAACGAGCCCGCCGCGATCACGTCCGCCACCTTGGCGAAGGCACTGATGAGCGAATCGTTGGAGTAAAGTTCAAAATCGTTTTCATCCTCCGGCTTGAGGTTGCGCACGATCCGCATGGCGGTGATGGCCTTCTCGATGGTTTCGTTGTAGACCAACTGGCTGGCCGCCTGCGTGGCGATGTTCACCGACACATGCTCGCTGCCAAAATCGTTCAGATAGCGGGTCAGCGGGATCATGCCGACATCGTCCTGACTGTTGCCGAACTGGCTGCCCTTCTCCGCAAATGTCCCAATCACGGTGTAGGTCCGTTCCTTGATCTTGATGATCTTGCCGAGCGGGCTCTCGGCGGGGAAAAGTTTCTTCACGATGCCCTGGCCGATGAGAATGACGGGGCGGGCCAGCTCGATATCGTCGGGGGTGAAGTTGCGGCCCTGGTCGATGGTGAACTGGTTGGCCGTGAGAAAATGCTCGTTGGTGCCGCCGAAGGTGAGGCCGGGCGTCGTCTTGCGGCCGTTGTAGACCGCCTGGCCGCCTCCGGTCTGGTCAAAGGTCTTGAGGCAGACCACCTCCGAATTCCCGGCCATGAGCTGATGATAGCGCATGGCCTGGTCCAGCGTGATATCACGTCGCAGTTGGTAGCGGCGGCGCTGGGCGCCGTCGCCGCCACCGGTGATCGGAAACTTGGCGAACTGGAAGATGTTGGTGCCGAGAAAACTGATGCCCGTCTCGATGGAATTGCGCAGGGCCGCGACGGCGGTCATGACGCCAATGACGGAAAAAACCCCGATGGTGATGCCGGACATCGTCAGGAACGAGCGCAGCTTGTTCACGCCAAGCGAGCCCAGGGCCATGCGGAGGATTTCGGTGAGGTTCATCAGGAACGAATGGCGTAAGCGACGACGGGTCCGGCGTTATTCATAACGCAGGGCCACCACGGGATCGAGGCGCGAGGCGCCATAAGCGGGGAGAAAACCGGAAACAATGCCCGTGACGACGGACACAAACATGCTGACCACCACCAGATCGGGGGAAAATTCCACCGGTAAGCGAGCTGATCGTGGTGATGCCGGCGGCGAGCTCGTGCAGGTTGGTCTTGCCGCTGATGATCGCGCCGGCGTCGCGCAGCCGCTTCACCTGGAACGCGTCGCGGCCGGTCA
>JANMVS010000299.1:0-11523 GCA_031392885.1 Verrucomicrobiota bacterium | reverse complement strand
ATCTGGATCTCAATTCTCGGCGTGGCGCCATTCTCACTGGCGCTGCCGCATGTCGGCTTGACGGGGACGGTGGTGCTCTCGGTATTCATCGGCTTGATCCTCGCTTCCGCCTTCTCGGCGATTCTGGTCTATGCGCAGGAGCTGGTCACGGGCAATGTCGGGTTGATCGCGGGCCTGTTTTTCGGCCTGGCCTTTGGCGCCGCGGGCATCGGCTCGGCCCTGCTGGGCCGGTTGGCCGACCACACCAGCATCCGCTTTGTGTTCCAGGTGAGCGCATTTTTTCCGCTCCTCGGCCTGCTCACCGCGTTCCTGCCGGAAGTGGACGCCAGGAAAACAAAGCCCGCGGCAACTTGACCTCTCGTTCCCGGACCCAGCCAAGGTCCGCTCCGTCCAAGCCCCTAAGTATACTATCAGTTGACATCCTGGCCGGCCACTCAATGTCAACTATTAGTATACTTAGGGGCTTGGCGCACCGCGGCGGTGGGGAAAGGGGAAGGAAGGAGAGTGAAGGGCCGGAGCCGGTGGCCGCGGGGTTGGCGCTATGATTTACCGAGGCTCGCGAAATACCGTGACGTTGGCCGCCGCCTCGGTCGGTTGGGCTTGCTTGTCCGCCCTAGTCCCGCGAGGGCGGGATGACGGCGGGACGCCCGACCTGCGGGGAAACCCGTCGGGGATAAACCCCGTCCACCGTCAAATCGCGTCACCCGATTGGGCGCAATGCAGCAAGCCAGGGGAGGGTGGCGAGGTCGACGTTGCCGCCAGTGAGAATCAGACCGAGGCGCTGGCCCGCGCTGCCGGGCAGTTTGCCCTCCCGGATCGCGGCGTAGGGGACGGCCGCGGACGGTTCGATGATGATATGCAGTTTTTCCCAGATTTCCCGCATGGCCGCGATGATGCCGGCTTCAGAAACGGTCACGATATCGTCGACGTAGCGTTGGATCAGCGGGAAGTTTATCTCACCGGTGCAATTGGTCCGCAGGCCGTCGGCGATGGTGGCGGGCGTGGGGATGGCAATGCGTTTACCGGCGCGGAACGATTGGGCGACGTCGTCGGCGAGCGCCGGCTCCACCCCGATAACCCGGCAGCCCGGGCGAAGAGCTTTCGCCGCCACGGCGGTGCCACAGAGCAGACCGCCGCCCCCGACCGGACAGAGGATGACCGCAAGATCCGGGGCATCCTCCAGCAGTTCAAGGGTGGCCGTGCCCTGACCGGCCGCGACGCGGAGATCGTCAAAGGGATGGACGATCACGGCCCCGGTCCGGGCGGCGATGCGGGCACAGGCCGTTTCACGGGCGGTGAGGTTGGGCTCGCAATAGGTGATGCGGCCACCGTAGCTGACGACGTTCTGGACCTTAAATTGGGGTGCACCGACGGGCATGACGAGGTGGGCGGGGATGCCGCGGAGTTGCGCGGCCCGGGCGAGGGCGGCGGCATGGTTGCCCGAGGAGTGGGTGACGACCCCGTGGGCTGCTTCCGCCTCGGTCAGGGCAAACACGGCATTGCAGGCACCGCGGGACTTGAAGGCACCGGCGACCTGCAGGTTCTCACATTTGAAGAAGAGCTGAGCGCCCCATAGTGCGTTGAGCGCCTCGCTGGTGAGGATGGGCGTGCGCTGGATGAACGGCTTGATGCGTTCGTGCGCGGCGCGGATGGCGGCGAGGTCGAGGGACATGGCAAAGAGTTTGGCCACAAAAAGGCGGGAAGAGACACAAAAAAGAGACGGAGGGCCGGCCACGGACCTTGATCACGGATATAGCAATGGAGGGCCCGCGTCCCTGCGGGGCCCGGCTCGCAGGGAGGCGGGCCCTCCATTTATTCGCGTGATTCGCGGACAAACTTTCCTAAGCTGGCCGAACCATGACCGTCAAAAAACTTCTCCACACCCGCATGCGGGTAAACGACATCGAGCGCTCGGTGAAATTCTACGAGCAGGCGCTGGGACTAGTGGCGACCCGCCGGCACACCTCGCCCCGCGGGGCGCAACTGGTGTTCCTCGCCACCCCGAACAGCGAGGAGGAAATCGAGCTCTGCCAGATGCCCGCCGGCGCGGTCCCCGTGCAGGTGCAGCCGGACCTGATGCATCTCGCCTTTGAGGTGGACGATCTGGAGGCGTTTGCCGCCGGGTTACCGGCGAAGGGATTTGCGCTGAGTGACGGACCCACGAAGTCGGGCAGTGGCTCGGTGATCGCGTTCATCGACGCGCCCGAGGGCTACGAAGTGGAACTGATCCAGCGGGTGAAATGATCGAACCTGCGCCAATCTCGCGGCCTGCCCCTTGGGACGGCGCTTGGCCGGATACTTTGATGCCGAAACGCGAACCGTCACTGTGGCGCTTGCTTCATCAACTGAGAATCTGCATGGCGGTGAATGATCCTCCAGCCCGCTGATTCGCGCCGGAACAGCATTGTAACCCGGTAGTCCCGGGTTGACTCCTTCAGTTGCCCGGGAACCTGGAAGCGGATGCGCTCGATCTGGACAACATAAGCAAGCTGACCGTTGGTGTGAGTGATTAGCCGCTCGATTGTATTTGTGCCGTCCGAGAACTGCGCTGCGGCCCAGTCAAGCCGCTGGCTGACCCGCTCCCATCCCTTTTCGACCGTGCCACCGAATCCACCCACAAGGGTGATGTCAGCGGTACGGGCCCAAAGAGCCTTATACGCGGCGGCATTTCCGCGTTGGAGTTCAAGCTGCGCCGCATCCATGACGATCAACGCCGCCAGAAACTCCTGTTCAGCGGCCCCCGGTTTTTCCGGCATAGCTTGGGACTCTGCGACGAGCGGTGAACTTTGGCCCAGGAGGCCGAAGCACAGAATCCAAAAAACCGCGATGACCGTGGCTGAGGCAGATCGGATGGTACGCAGGTTGCGCGTTGCTGGCTGCAGTAGGATTTCAGTAATCGTCGGGAACGTCAGGCGATGCCGGCAGATCGGATTCCGGCTGCGGGGGTACGCCAGCGCCTGCTTGGAACGTGGTCAAGCGAGTCAGCACGGCAGACTAATTGCGACTCTGCAGAGAGAAGATCGGAAATCCAGCCACAGTTTGGCCGGTCAGTTTCTAATGCTACACTTTGAGCCTTACAGCTACTTCCCATGGCGGCGCTCCCAGGCGAAAAGATATTGCTGGGCCAGGCCGGCGAGGGGACCGAAATGCGTCCGGCCGAAATGCGCAACCTGCGCGGGACTCCACCCCGAGAGGCCGTAACGACGTTCGAGGGCCTTGAGGATCCAGGTGTCCACGGGGAAGGCTTCGAATTTGCCGGCGCCGAACAGCAGGACGCAGTCCGCGACTTTTTCGCCGACCCCGGGCAGTTCGAGCAGGCGCGCCTTGGCAGCAGCGTAGGGCAGGTGCTCGGTCTGCTCCAGCCAGCCGGGTCGCTGGGCGATGTAGTTGGCCGAGGCATGAATATATTTGGCGCGGAAACCGAGGAGGCAGGCGCGCAGGTCCTTTTCGGGAATCTGGGCGAGTTCCTTCCAGGTAGGCAGTCGGTGGTGAGGTAGGGCGGCGAGTCCCTTCGCCGCCGATTCGGCGCGGAGCGGAATCCGCGCCCTACCAATTTCAGCCCCGTGGCGCTCCGCGAGGAGTGCCACCATTTGCTTGATCTGCACGATCTGCTTGGTCGCACTGCAGAGAAAGCCCAGGAGGGTCTCGCCGAAGGGCTGGCGGAGAAGTCGCAGATCGGGAAAAGCCTGCAGGCATTGCGCGAGGTGGGGATCGCTCCGCCACGGCAGCGAATCGGTCAAGGCGGTCCAATTGTAATCAAGGCCGAGATAGCGCGGAAGGGCCACTGCGGCGGCGGCGTGCAGGGCCACAGGAGCGCGCCACTCGAGTCGCTCATCGTCCCGTCGGAGTTGGACCATGTGGTCGGACCAGAGGCCGGTCCAGTGAATGCGCGGCGGGGTCGCCGCGCCTCCATCATCGTGTCGCCAACGGAAACTCTGGCCGCCGTCGAGTGTTTCGGCGAGCGTGACCGGGGTGGGCTGCCAGCCGGTGAGCGGCTGCCAATCGGACCAGGATTCTGGGGGTTGTGCGCGGGTCATACTGGGCGAAGAAAAGAATTTATGTGGAGGGACGGTCTCCCGACCGGCCAAGCTTACGCACTGCTCGCCATTGTCGGCCCGTCGGGAGACGGGCCCTCCAGATGAGGGAGTTACCTGGTCGCCGGCTTTTCCCAGAGATAACTCTTCTCGGTCGCGAGGACGTGACCGTCGGGTGTGGTGACCTCGAGTTTCCACGCCACGGGATTGGCCTTGGCGTCGGGCCAGTCGTCGCCGGTGAGACCGAGGTTGAGCACGTGGTCGCCGGATTTCAGCTCGGTGGCGAAGGTGAAAGAGGTGGCCTGGTGACCGGCGGGCATGATGAGTTGCACGGTGAGCTTGACCGCGACCGGGGCGCCGGAGTTGGCGACGCGCAACAGGAAGTAGTAGCCACCGCGCTGGTCGGGGTGGGTGCGCAGCATGGTTTCGCCATGAGTGTTTTCCCGGCCATCGAAATATTCGGAGATATGCTTGAAGGAGGAGGCGGCGCGCCAGCCGGTGAAGACGCGGACGATTTTAACTTCGCCCTCCTTCGCAAAGGCTACAGCGGGCAGGGCCACGGCGATCGTGGCGGCAACTAGAAGTAGCAGATGGCGGGAAATCACGGGAGCAAGGTGCGGTCAGGGGCTTTGCAGGTAAATCTTTTTGTATTGGTACATGCCGATGGGCGCGGGTTCCCAGCCCTTGACCGCGGGGTCGATCAGGTAGTTTCGGGCGCCAAAGACCAGTGGGATGATGGGAGCCTGCTCCAGGAGGATAGCTTCGGCCTGCTGGAACAGCTCGTAACGTGGGCCGGCCGCAAGGGTCTGGGCGGCCTCGGCAATGAGACGGTCGTAGGCCGGGTCGCCCCAGCCGGTCCAGTTATTGCCGCCGCCGGTGACAAACAGATCAAGAAAGGTCACCGGGTCGGCGAAGTCGGCCACCCAGCCGTTGGCGCCAATGGTGAAATCCAGGCTCACCTGGTTTTGAATCGAGACCTTCTGTTCCAGTTGCGCGATGCTGATGCGCACCCCCAGTTCGCGCCGCCACATCGCCTGGATGGCCTCGACGATTTTGGGCTGGATTTCGTCGTTGCGGACCTGGAGTTCGATGACGGGCAAACCCTGGCCGCCGGGATAGCCGGCTTCGGCCAACAACCGGCGGGCTTCGGCAATGTTCTGCGCCAGGCGGGCGCGGGAGGTATAACCCGCCGTTTGCGGCGGCACGAAATGCTCGGCCGGGGCGCGCGAGCCATGGAGCAGGTTGCGGGAGATCGACTCGCGGTCGATGGCGAGCGCGAGTGCGCGGCGGACCTTGGGACGGTCGAAGGGGGGCCGGGTGACGTTGAAACGGAGGAAGAGGACCTGCAGGAACAGGTCGGTGCGCAGGCGGAGGGAGTCCTGCCGCTGGTAGGCGGGGATTTTCGAGAGTGGCAGGCTGTTGGTGAGATGCAGCTGACCGGCGCGGAAGTTGCGCTCTTCCACGTCAGGATTTTCGATGGGGTAAAATACGATGCCGTTCAACCGCACCGCGGCGGCATCCCAGTACCGGGGATTTTTCCCGACCACGATGCGCGATCCCGGCGTCCATTCCTTCAACGCGAACGGTCCGTTGCCGACAAGATTGCCGGGGCGGGTCCAGCGGCTCGCCCGGTCCGTGAGCGGGCCAAACTTGGCTACGACCCGCGGATTGATCGGATACCAGGCCGCGTTCGCCGTGAGCACCGGCAGGTAGGCGGTGGGGCGCTCCAGGGTGATGACGATGGTGCGCGCATCAGGCGCGGCCAGACCGAGACTTTCGGCTCCGCTCGAGGCAGAGGTGGCCGTTGCGGTGAACTTGCCGCTATTGTAGGCTTCAGCGTTTTTGATGGGGAAAAGCAGGTAGGCATAAGCCGAGGCGAAGGCCGGCGAGAGATTGCGCCGCCAGGATTGCACGAAGTCATCGGCGGTGAGGGGTTCGCCATTGGACCACTGCAGGCCGGCGCGGAGATGGAAGGTCCAGGTTAGTCCGTCGGATGAAACGTCCCAGCGATCAGCGGCGCCGGGCACGGGTTTGGAGGATTGTTCGTCAATGGCGCACAGGCCCTCGAACAAGGCAGCCTCCAGGCGCTGGTCGGTATAGGCGTCGAGCACATGGGGATCGAGGCTGACGGGCTCGGCGCCGTTGCCGATGTGCAGGATCTTTTCGCGGTTGCCAGCCTGGACCGTGGTTTCGCGGCGGGTGCACGAAAGGCTGAAGAAGATCAATATTAGGCTGCAAGCGATAGGCAGACCGAGGCGGCGAGACATGAGGTCAGTAAAGCGGCAAATTCACCGCCGGCAAGGGGCGGCCAAGAATTTCTTTGTCGAAGTCCTAATATCCCCGGCAATCATCCGTCTAGCGGAGCAAGCTAATGTGAACAACGAACCGGAACAATCCCATGATCGTACTGATGCCAGCTCCTTGGTGCCGGCGGCAGTGGCTCGCCATCAGGCGCCGCTGCTCCGCTATGCCACCCGACTCCTCGGCGGTGATGCCGACCGGGCGCGCGATGTCGTGCAGGACACCTTTGTGCGGCTCATGGCCCAGCCGCCCGCTGCGGTGGACGGGCATGTGGCCGAATGGCTCTTCACCGTCTGTCGCAACCGCACGCATGACGTGCTGCGGAAGGAAGGGCGCATGAAACGCTTTGAGGAAGGGCAGGTCGAGCGCCTGACCGCGCCGGAACCGCTCCCCGGCCGCACGCTGGAGCGCGCCGAACAACACGAGGCCGTACTGCAGTTGATCGGCCGTTTGCCGCCCAACCAGCAGGAGGTCGTCCGGCTGAAGTTCCAGAACGGATTCAGCTATCAGGAAATCAGCCGCATCACGACGCTGTCGGTCACCAACGTGGGGTTCATCCTGCACACCGCCATCAAGAACCTGCGGCAGCAGATGGCCATACTGCCCGAATAAAGGAGAACTGAAAATGGATAATAGCAAAATTCTACCCGATGATCCGCGCCTGACGGCCTACGCCCTCAATGAAATGGCGCCGACGGAACGCACGGAGTTTGAACAGATTCTGCAGCACGATCCCGTGGCGAAAAAAGCGGTGGAGGAAATCCGCGCCACCGGCGCGCTGCTGGCGGATGTCCTCGAGCACGAGCCTGATCTCGCTGGCGAGACGCTGGCGCCGCTGGCAGGCGCCCTTGATAAGTACGCCAAGGTCGTGCGGTTTCCCTACTGGATGGTGTCGAGCCTGGCGGCGGCGTGTTTCACGTTAGTTTTTATCTTTTGGCAGCGCAACGCGGTCCTGCCGGCTCAGAAGAACAATTTTGAGGTGTCGCCGACGACTTCGGTCGCGACCAAAGACGAGGCCAAAGCGAAGGGAGCCGGGGGGAAGGAGGCGGACGTAGCGATCAGCTTCGGGATGGACAACGCACCGCCGCTCGTGGCGCTGCGGGCGCCGAGCCCCGCGTCGGTGGGGATGGCAGCTTCACCGTCCGCGGCCGACGCGGTCAAACTGGACAGTTTTCGGGTGATGGAGTCTCGCGACGCCAGTTTCGGGGCCAAGGCCGTCGGCCGCGTCGGTGAGTTGCACCGGGCCGAACAGGCCCAGGCCTCTGTGATAGCGAAAAAGAGCAATGCGAATCAACCCGTGTCACGGGCAGAGCAGCCCAACACGGAGGCTTACGCTTTTAAGCAGGATAACGGATTCCTGACGGCGAGGCAGAATCCATTGTCCACCTTCGCCGTGGATGTGGACACGGCCTCGTATGCAAACGTCCGCCGTTTCCTCCGGCAGGGGCAGCGGCCGCCGGTCGATGCGGTGCGGATCGAGGAACTGGTGAATTACTTCCCGTACAACTATGCCGGTCCGGAGGCGGCGCAGCCGTTCGCCGCTCATCTCGAGGTCGCCAGTGCGCCGTGGGCGCCGGCGCATCGGCTCGTGCGGATTGGCCTCAAAGGGCGCGAAGTCAGCGCGGCGGCGCGGCCGGCGGCCAACCTGGTCTTTCTGCTCGATGTGTCGGGGTCGATGAACCAGCCCAACAAACTGCCGCTGGTGAAGCAGTCGCTGCGGTTGCTCGTGGAGAAATTGCGGCCGGACGATCGCGTAGCCATCGCGGTCTATGCAGGCGCCTCGGGCTTGGCGCTGCCCTCTACCAGCGCGGCGCACAAGGCCGAGATCATGGACGCCATCGACCGCCTGCAGGCCGAGGGTTCGACCAACGGCGCGATGGGCATCCAGCTGGCCTACGATATCGCGAAAGCAAACTTTGTGCCCGGCGGGGTGAATCGCGTGATCCTCGCCACAGACGGTGATTTCAATGTTGGCGTGACCAGCGAGGGCGGACTGGTCCGCTTGATCGAGGAAAAGGCGCAAAGCGGCGTATTCCTGACGGTGCTCGGCTTCGGCATGGGCAACCTCAAGGACCGCACGCTCGAACAACTGGCCGACAAGGGTAATGGCAATTATGCCTACATCGACTCGCTCGCCGAGGCGAAGAAGACCTTGGTCGAGCAGGCCGGCGGCACGCTCGTGACCATTGCGAAAGACGTGAAGATTCAGGTGGAGTTCAATCCGCTGGAAGTGTCGGCCTACCGGCTGATCGGGTACGAGAACCGGCTGCTGGCCAAGGAGGATTTTAACAACGACCAGGTGGATGCGGGCGAGATCGGCGCGGGCCATATGGTAACGGCGCTCTACGAAGTGGTGCCGGTGGGCGTGGCTCAGCCGGAGACGGGTGGCGTGGACGCGCTGAAATATCAACGGCCGGCCGGGCCGGTGCTGCTCAATCATGCGGAAATCCTGACGGTCAAGATCCGCTACAAGGAGCCCACGGGCGACGTGAGCAGTAAACTGGAGTTCCCGCTACGGGATACGAACAAGGTCTTTGCCGACGCCAGCCAGGACTTCAAGTTCGCCGCGGCCGTGGCGGCTTTCGGCCTGATGCTACGCGACTCACCGCACAAGGGCACGAGCACACTGGACGAGGTGGCGGCGTGGGGCCGGGCCGGTCTCGGCAACGATGCCGGCGGCTACCGTCACGAGTTTATTGAATTGGTGGGGCGGGCACAGCAGCTGGTGGAGTGATAAGGTAGGAGTTCATGCCCGCGGCTCACCTGGAGGGTTCGCCCTGCCGATAGGTCCAAATTCGAAAGACAATTGGTACAACAAGACACAATAATTACGCCGCAGCCGCGCTGGCGCGGGAAACGCCGGATTCAGCTCCTCCGGGCGCGGCGGCGAAGGACCGGGAGCAGAACGCCGCCCAGCCCAAGCGCCATGAGCGCAAAGGCCGATGGTTCGGGAACGGGGTCAAGTTGAGAAAAGCCGGTTAGCGTCTTGCCAGTGATTCAGTGTATCCGCTAGCTGCTAGATTCATGGCGATTTTTGGTTCATTTTCGACGGTGGTCGCGCAGCTGAACGACTCCGCGCAATTCAATGCGGCGCTGGCCTATGTAGCAAACGTCCTCGACCCGAAATCGGCGGCCCATGGCCGGATCAACCAACTGGCGAGCGGCACATCGGAGCGCATCGAATTGGCGAATGGGGTTTTCGCGATCGAGCAGGTTTACCCGACGAAGCTTCGGCCGGAGGGTTTTTTCGAATCACACCGCAAATACATCGATGTACAGGTGATCGTGGCGGGCGAGGAGCTGATGGAGGTGGAGGACATCGCCCGACTGACCGTCAGCCGGGCGTACGAGGTGGATCGTGATTATTTGAAATACACCGACACGGCGGGCGCCACTGTGCTGAAATTACGCCAAGGCGATGCCGCGATTTTCTTTCCGGTGGACGGGCATATGCCGGGGTTGCAGCTCGCTGGCGCGGTGCTCGTGCGCAAGACGGTGGTGAAGGTCCCGGTGTAGGTCGGGCTTTACGTCCGTCAATTGTCTGACTACCCAATGTCGGGGGTAAACCCGACCTACAGGATTGCGCAATGAACTACCGGCATCACTACCACGCGGGGAACTATGCGGATGTGTTCAAGCATGTCCTGCTGCTGCAGCTCATCCGGGCGATGCAGCGCAAGGAGAAGGGCTTTCTCTATCTCGACACCCACGCCGGACGCGGCGGGTATGATTTGTCGGTGACCGCGATTTTGCCGGACGGCCGTTCGCGGGAGCCCGAGTATCCCGCCGGGATCGGCCGGCTGTGGGCGGCGGCGGCACTGCCGCCGGTGCTGGCTGACTACGTCGCCTTGGTGCGTCGTTATAACGACCGGCTAGGCGCCACAGGTCCAACTTGTGCCGAGGCTCCTTCCGACGCACCCCACGCTTCGCACAAAGCCGCGCGGGGGATGGAGGCGATGGTGGACACGACGGAGGGCAAGCCGGAGTTAAAATTTTATCCCGGTTCACCCTGGATCGCGAAGCTGTTGTTGCGGCCGCAGGACCGGATGGCGCTGTGTGAGCTGCGGGCGGACGATGCGGAGGCACTGGACTTTGAGTTTGCGCGGGAGTCGCGCGTGACGGTCCAGGCCATCGACGGCTATACGGGCCTGAAAGCGATGCTGCCGCCGATGGAAAAGCGCGCGCTGGTGCTCATCGATCCGCCCTTTGAAAGCAAAGCGGAGTTCATCGGCGTTTTGCGCGGCCTGGGTGACGCGCTGCGGCGGTTGCCCGGAGCCGTGATTGCGGTCTGGTATCCGATCACGGAGCGGGCCCGGGCGGATGAGTTTCACTACGCAGTGCGGGAATTCGCCATCCCGACACTGGTAGCCGAGCTGACCATTGCCGGTGAGATGTCTGCGATGCGCATGAAAGGCTGCGGCTTGCTGGTGCTGAATCCGCCGTGGCAGATCGAAGGCGAGATTCGCGGGGTGCTGCCGGTGCTGGCGGACCGGCTCAAGGTCGATATCGGAAGTTCGGCGCGCTGCATGTGGCTGGTGCCGGATAAGTAATGCCAATCGCCTCAAGCTTCTTCACTTTACACCAAGTTCGCCAAGACCGCTAAGTACGATCCTGCGAAGGGTGATAGCTCTGCGTGCTTTGCGACCTTGGTGAAAAGCTTTGGGCGTTTGGTATATGGCGGTCGCCCCTTCTCTCATGCGTAGGCGACGATCCACCGGCTGGCGTCGCCGCAGGCTCGGCGAAAGCGGGTAGGGACGGCCGCCGTGCCATCCGCGATTGTCCCTGCGGCGCGCCTGGCGGACGAGGCTCTTGCCCTCGTCCCGGATACCCCCTGCCAAAAGCTAGTCGGGCACAGCAAGACTGCGCCCTGCGGTTTAATTCAGCTCAGGCGCGAACCGGGCGCCGCGTGAGGCGGGCGGCCGTGAAGGGCAGAGGGTCGAATGCGATACACGGATTGGCCAGCACAGGCGCCTTGAAGACGGGCTGGTTCCACAGGATGTCGCGGTTGATCCCCGGCCGCACGGTGGCCAAGGCGGCGGCCGAAGTGGTCGCGAGGCGCCTGGCGGGGTGGTGCGGGAAGTAGGTCATGGTGTTTTTGGGCTGCGGCTAGGTCAGAGCCGGCTTTGGTCAGAACCCGGCTGATGGCTGATTGTTCCAGAAAAATTCGGAAATCTTGCGCGCCGGCCCG